>JAYVZC010000460.1:0-6434 GCA_043783695.1 Bacteroidota bacterium | reverse complement strand
GACTTACAAAGCAATATTTCCATAGCTAAAGCCTTGAATTTTGGTGTTACTAGTCATTTATTAAAAGATTGTGACCAAGATGAGATAGTTGAAGCAATATATAAAACAGCTAAGGGAGAAACATTTATGTGTGGTAAAATTGCAAGTGCAGTTTTAGTAGATAAAACTTTAGTCCACGAATATACTTGTGAAGGATTAAACATCAGTGATCGTGAAACGGAAATCATTAAACTTATTGCTGAAGGATTATCCAACAAAGAAGTTGCTGATAAATTATTTTTAAGTACACATACCGTTACAACTCACCGCAAAAATATTATGAACAAACTAGGCGTAAACAATACAGCCGGATTGGTTTTGTTCGCTGTTCGCGAGAATTTAATTTCTCCGAATCACTTCCTTTTTGCAAGCAATTAACGATTGATTTTCCTTGGTGAAAAATTCACCAAAGACCGTGTCCTGCCAACATACTGGTTTCACAGATAAACAATTTTATGTACCTATTTATTTTCAATTCGTTTAGTCTTTAATAAAAAAAATTGCGCCTCTCTGATAAAAAATACCATTATTTAGGTATTGCCTCTTCGTTTCTTCAATTCTACATTTGTGCCGTTATTTAAAATCAATCTAAATTATAAAAAATGAAAAAAAGTATATTTATCTGTTTGGCTTTGTTGTCCATTTCTATACTAAAGGCACAAATTTTAACAAAAGAGGATTCATTAGCTGCAGGGTTAATTAATAGGAACACAGCTACTGTTATTTCAGGTTATGGAAGTGTAAAATATAAATACAATGTAAGCAATAAGCTAGCTGAAGCAAATGTGGACAGAGTCATTTTATTTTTAGGGCATAAATTCAATAATAAAATTTCGTTTTTTTCTGAGTTGGAAATTGAAGATGCAAAAGTTGCAGGAGGAGAAGCAGGTGGGGAAGTTGCTCTGGAGCAAGCTTTTTTGAAATTCAATATAACTAAAACGGCATATTTAACAACCGGTTTATTTATTCCGCGAATAGGAATTATCAACGAAAACCATTTGCCTACAACCTTTAATGGTAACGACCGCCCTTTTGTTGAACGATATGTTATTCCTGCTACATGGAGAGAAATAGGAATAGGATTATTTGGCTCAACTAATAAAATTCCAGGTTTAAATTATTCTCTTTCTTTAGTAAATGGCTTAAATTCTGCGAGTTTTACAAGTGGAAGTGGTGTTCGTAATGGCCGTTATGAAGGTCGCGATGCAAATGCTTCTGCTATGGCTGTTACCGGCTCATTACTTTATTACATTAAAAATTTTAGAATTCAAGCATCTGCTTATTATGGTGGAAGTGCAGGTATTACTAAAAAGGAATCGGACACTTTAAAATTATCTAATGGGGCATTTGGAACTCCTGTATTATTGTATGAAGCCAATGTTCAATATAATAATAAAGGAATTTCTGCTAAGGCATTGTTCGCTTCTATAAATATTTCTGATGCCGAAAAAATTAATAATGCTTACGGGAATAATATTCCGGAAACAATTATGGGCTACTATGGTGAAATTGGCTATAACGTATTACAATTAACCAAGCAGAAGGAAAAGAATTTAACTATTTTTGTTCGCTACGAAAATATAGACATGAATAATAAATTATCTGTAAATGGAATTGTGGATAAAACAAAAAATGCAACTTATTTTATAGGTGGACTAAGTTTTCTACCTATTAAAGGTGTGATTGTTAAGGCCGACTATGTTATTAAACAAACAGGAGAACAAAATCCGTTATTAGTAGGGACTCCCGATCCCGATTTCAAAAAAGAACAAGGCTTTTTTAGTTTAGGTGTAGGATATAGCTTTTAAAATGCAAAACAGAAGAACTTTTATTAAACAATCATGCGCTCTGTGTATAAGTGTAATTGGATTAGGTGCTGTTGCTTCTCAGCTTAGTTCTTGCTCTCCAATGCCTGTTTTTAAAGGTGAAGTCGATAAAAATAGCATTACAGTTCCTCTTTCATTTTTTACTGAAGTAAATAATATGTTGGTTGTGAGAAACAATAAATTAGCTTACGATATTTTGCTTGTTAAACTGCAGGATGGAAGTTTTTCTGCATTAGAAATGAAATGTTCTCATCAGGATAATCCTTTAACAGCAAACAAAACAGGTCTTTTTTGTTCAGCACATGGAAGTACATTTGATTTTGTCGGAAAAGTAACAAAGGAGCCGGCATTAGAACCACTTAAAAAATATAAAACAGAAACAAACACTTTGTATGTACAAATAAATTTATGATTCAGAAACAAAATAATACATCGTATTAAATTGTTGGGCAATTATATCGCTGATAGAATATTTTCTATTAGCGATTTTTTTTCATCATTTTTTTTTACATTAGCAAAATGATTTTAATAGCAGACAGTGGATCAACCAAAACCGATTGGCGATTAATTGATGACAACAAACAAATTCATCAACTCGCTACACAGGGTATTAATCCCTATTTTCAGAGTAGGGAACAAATTACGGATCAGCTAAACTCAGAATTTGTTCCTCAGCTAAAATCTAAAACTCAACACCCTATTTCCGATATTTACTTTTACGGAGCGGGATGTGGAGCCGATGCTAAAAAAGAAATTGTTCGCAACGCCTTACTAAAAATATTTCCGAAAGCAGAAATAACAGTCGAGACAGATATGTTAGGAGCTGCACGTTCATTGTGTGGACGAAACACTGGAATTGCTGCGATACTTGGTACCGGAGCAAATACTTGCTTTTACGATGGAGAAAAAATAGCAGAAAAAAGAGCATCATTGGGTTATGCATTAGGCGATGAAGGAAGCGGAGCTCATATTGGTAAAACTTTTATTCAAGCATATTTAAACAGAGAAATGCCAGAAGCTATTTCGAATCGCTTTACTGAACGATTTAAATTGAGTAAAGACGATATTCTTGATGCTGTTTACAAACAGCCAATGCCCAATAAATTTTTAGCATCTTTTAGTAAATTCATTTACCAAAATATAAAAGAACAATACATTGTTGATTTGGTTGCCGATTGTTTTAACCGATTTTTTGATAAACACATTTGTAAATACGAAAAACACAAGGAAGTGAAATTGAGCTGTACCGGCTCGGTTGCATTTTATTATAGCAATATCCTTAGAGCAGTTGCACTTGAAAAAGGTGTTTCTATCGATACAATTACAGAAACGCCAATTGCAGGATTGACGCTTTATCATCTAGGTGAGTCGTAACGACTTTTTCCAACACACCTGCCTGCCGGTAGGCAGGGAGTTCTCAGAGTCTTAATGAGTTTCACAGAGAAGAAAAAAATTAGAGAAATATGATTTGTTGAAATGGAGAATTGTTGATTTTCTTACGAATTCAATTTTTATCGATACAATTACAGAAACGTCAATTGCAGGATTGACGCTTTATCATCTAGGTGAGTCGTAACGACTTTTTTCAACACACCTGCCTGCCGGCAGGCAGGGAGTTCTCAGAGTCTTAATGAGTTTCACAGAGAAGAAAAAAGGAGAGAATTATGATTTGTTGAAATGGAGAACTGTTGATTTTCTTACGAATTCAATTTTTTCTTCATGTATGTGCTTGATATGATAATAGTAAATAAGCGAGATTAGTCTTCGATTACCGAACCGGAATCGTATACAAAAAAGTGAGCAATACCAACAACAACTCCACCTAACCCTTGCTCTATCACTTGCCAGCTAACATCTAATAATAGATTTTCTAATTTTGAGCCTGTGCTAAAAGAGATACCAACTACAGTAGAAATCATAAATAAGGCAAAACCTATAATTCCACCTGCAACTAATCCCTTTATTAATGGTTTACGCTTAAAATATTTCTCTAAAGGCTTCGCATCAATTGCTTTGGCAACAATAAATCCTATGATTAAGTAAACGAAAGCTGCAAAAACAAGAAAAATTTCTTTGGGATAAGATAAACGTGAAAAATCCGTTAAAAAAATGCCATGCCATATATAAGATAGAGCAAACATCACTATTGATGAGGCAATCCAAGAAATAAAAAAGCGTTTTGTTAGCATGGTTTATCGCATAATGCGACAGTACAAAGGTATCATATTTTTTTTGTTTTGAAAACTATACATATTTTTTATTGCTGTACTTTTACTTTTTGCAATTTTCCGAACTATTTTTAGTATTTTTATCAAACTAAACTCAATAGAAATAGCGTTAAACATGAGAAAAACAATCCTCTTACTTTTATTGGCTACACCACTTCTTTTTTCGTCTTGCAGAAAAGAAATGAAGAAACCATCTTGGGACACTGAATTGTTAGCGCCATTGGTTGATGCTTCAATGAATATTAACAATATTCTCCCCGATTCAATTTTACAAACAAATGCAGATAGTTCACTAAAAATTGTCTTTAACAACGACCTCTATAAAATAAATATGGATACCCTGTTTAATATTAGAGACACAACTATTCATAATGGTTATTCTGTTTTTTCTAGTATCATGCTTCCGCCAGGATACCCTATTCCATTTCCATCTTCAACTTCCACAACCTATTCTCTGCCTGGTGTAGAACTAAAGACCGTAATTATAAAATCGGGATTTGTATCCTTTAAAGTAAAAAGCAAAATTCAAGAATCTACCGTTTATACCTATGGCATTCCTTGTGCAACTTTGGCTGGAGTCCCTTTTACAAGAACTTTTACAGTGCCGGCAAGGGTTGGAGCTACTCCGGGAGAATATAATCTACTGCTGGATTTATCGGGTTATACCATTAATTTAACAGGACCCACCGGAACACAAATCAATACTATATACACAACTCTTTTGGCAAAAATAAATCCTGCTGCAACCGCTTCGGTATTGGTTAATCCTGCGGACAGCTTAGTTATCGACAATACCTTTTATGATATTATTCCATATTATGCTAAAGGGTATTTTGGAAACAATACTTATAACGTTGGTCCAAGTGAAAGTACTTTTACATTATTTGATAGAATTATAGATGGCACTATTCAATTAGAAAACGTCAATTTTAATTTCAACATTGAGAACCCGATTGGAATGGATGCCCGCTTATATGTGAATAATATCAACTCTATAAATACACGAACAGGAACAGCTATTAGTTTGGCAAATACGATGATTGGTAGTCCAATAAACATTAATCGAGCATCGGAAAGTGCTGGAACTGTTTATCCTACTTACGCTAATTTTCCTTTAAACACAAGCAATTCAAACATAAAGCCAATGATTGAAAACTTGCCGAATAAATTTGGTTATTCTATGCAAGTAATAACAAATCCATTGGGAAATATTTCCGGTTCCAATGATTTTATATATTCCGACAGACTATTGAAAGCGAGTTTGAATATGGAAATTCCACTTTCACTAGTGGCAAACAATTTAACCTTATCCGACACATTGGCTCTAAACATTTCACCAACAGGGGGAATACAAAATATTCATGATGGAACCATTACTTTGTTTGCAAATAACGGATTTCCATTTGACGCAAAATTGCAACTGTATTTGATAGATGGAAATAATATGGTTACTGATTCTATTTTCGGTTATGCAAACACCATTGTTGAAGCTCCTATTAATTCAAGCCTACGCGTAATTGGAAAAAAATTAACTAAAATCTCACTTCCTATCAGCGAAAGCAAAATGAATTTGTTATATGCTACAAAAAAAGTTGTACTTAAAGTGAAATTCAATACCAGTGCCCAACCACAATACATTAAAATATATAGTGAATATTCTATAAACGTTAAACTGGTAGGAGATTTTAATTATACAATTCAACTGCAATAGTAATATTATGTTATTGAAAAAAATATTTCTTGTGTTTTTTATTTTTACAATGTTCCTTAATGCAGATGCGCAAATTTCCGCCATCTTTTCGGATGAATTCCCCGATTCCACTATGGTAAGAGTTGGTATTGTTGGAGATTATGGAATTAATTCTACCTCCTTTACTGCGGCATTTATTTCGAAATTTTACAAAGGTGGATTCATTGATGCTAAAACCAAAGACGATGTATTGAAGCGAACGAAAAATATGAATACCGTTGGTGCTGACTTAAACTATGGAGTTTATTTGGGAATAAAACTCGATTCAATTTTTCATAAAAAAAATGTTTGTTTATTTTTTAGCCTGCGTGACAGAGCTCATTTTGATGCTCGTTTTTCAAAAGATTTTTACAAAGTTGGATTTTATGGCAATGCTGCTTATGCAGGTAAAACAGCCAACTTCAACGATTTTAATTTTAATTATTTGCGGTATCAGCAATTTCAAATAGGATTATTTTCTTCTAAATACGATAGTGCAGCACGCTGGGGAATTGCAGTTTCAATATTAAAAGGAGAACAATACGCTTCCATCTGGGCACAAAAAGCAGAATTATTTACAAGTGAAGATGGGCAATACATCGATTTTAATAC
>JAYVZC010000459.1:0-6441 GCA_043783695.1 Bacteroidota bacterium | reverse complement strand
AAATGAAGAACAAGCTTTACACAATCGATAATCAAACAAATGCAAACAACTACAGAGCAGGAGTAACTTACTATATCGATACGGCAAAATCTATTAGTTTACAATACAACGGCTTTTACAATCAAAACAAAAACACTATCGACAACGTGAATGATGTTTTTAAAAATGGAATTCCTGTTGTTTCTATTGGAACATACACTACGCAAAAACCACGCGTAATAAACAATGCTGTCAATATTAATTTCACTAAAAAGCTAGACACTTTAGGAAGTGAATTCATTGCAACAGCACAATACGGTAATTTTATTTCTAAAAGTTTAGATGAAATTAAACAGGAAATATCGCTTGGGATTAATCCAGATATCCAAATTAAAAGAAGCAGTGGTTTAAATAATATTCAAATTTTTACTGGACAAGTGGATTTAAACAAATCATTTAATAAAAAGTGGAAATTGGAAAGTGGACTAAAAAATTCCTATATCACCAATAATAGTAAAATCAATTTTGAAAACTATTCACCATCAGGAGAATGGATTTCGGACACATCTTATGTAAATGGTTATGAATACTCTGAAAATATTTTAGCAGGATATTCTCAATTACGTTATTCTAAAAATAAAGTGCATTTTAGAACTGGAGTTAGAGGAGAACATACAACAACAGATGGTATTTCAAAAATAACTGGTAGAAATATAACTAACCTAGAATACTTCAATATTTTTCCAAGCGCCTTTTTCGGATACGATTTTACAAAAGACTTAAAAACAGGAATAACTTATTCGAGCAGAATTACGAGACCAAATTTTCAAGACATGGATCCTTTCGTAAATTATATAGATTCTTTATCTTCTTTTAGAGGAAATCCATATTTACGTCCATCTTACACCCATGAATTTGAAGCATCCTTAATATATATGGAAGAAGCATCACTAACATTTAGTTATTCCAGAACAAATGGAGCTATGAATTTGGTAGTAGACAAACTAAATGATGGAACAGATGCATTTATTGCAACCAATAAAAATTTAGATTACTCCGAAACGTATTCAGCTGGAATTACGATTCCTTATGAATTGAGCTGGTGGACGACCTACAACTACTTTGGCTATTTGGTAAATACATTTTCATACAAAAGCGAGGGAAGCATTATCAACAACACAAAACCAATGTTTTATATGTATTTGTATGATGAATTTAGAGTAAAGAAATTCTTTTCAATGGAAGTTACCTTTGAATACACATCTGCCGGAGTAGATGGGATTTTCACCTTCGAGCCTTTTTATAATTTATCGGCCAATATCAAAAAAACATTTTTTCATGATAAAATTACTTGCCGATTTATTGCTAATGATATTTTAAGTACTTCCTACAATACCGGCAATAGCAATGTGCAAGGATACAATGTGAATTATATTTCAAAAGAAAATTCACACTATTTTGTATTGGCTTTTAATTACAGATTCGGAAAATTAAAAGCTAATGATTACAAGGATAAAACAGTAAATCAAGAAGAATATAATCGAATTAAAATGGAAAAATAAATACTACACCCTTACACCCATAATTAAAATATCATCAACCTGTTCTAAATTTCCTTTCCATTTTTCGATATATTCCTGAAGGACACATTTTTGTTCATCCATTGGCTTTCCTTGCAAAGAAACAATTAGCTGCTGCATGGTTTTGTATTTCAACTTCTTCCCTTTCTCGCCACCAAACTGATCAGCGTAGCCATCTGTAAAAATATAAATCGTATCTCCTTTTTGTAATTGAATTTGATGATTTGTATATTGCTTTAACTCCCCCTCCATATAGTTCCCGATCTGAATTTTATCGGATTGCGTCTCAATTAATTTTCCATCACGTAATATATATAATGGATTAAAAGCTCCTGCATACTCCAACATCAATGTTTTTGAGTCTAAGGAACAAAGTGCGATATCCATCCCATCCTTCACTTCGGAATCGCCACCAATTTGACGTAACGTCTTACCAATACCTTTGCTTAAGGAATTCAGAATTAACGCAGGACGCGACAAACCCAATTCATTCAAAGCCTTTCCTAATAAATTATAACCGACAATACTCATCAAAGCTCCAGGAACACCATGACCTGTGCAATCAACGGCCGAAAATAATACTTTTGAGCCCCAAGGTTCAACCCAATAAAAATCTCCGCTGACAACATCCTTAGGCAAATAAAAAATAAAAGATTCCGGAAGCAATTGCTTAACAAAAACATCAGGAGGTAAAATAGCCTCTTGAATTCGTTTAGCATAGTTAATACTGTCTTTAATATCCTTATGCTGATCTTCTATGATATTATATGCCAATTCAATCTTCTTATTCTTTATTCTTAATTCTTTGCTAATTTTTTTCTTTTGCGAATACCCCAAAATGGCAGCAATAGTGAGCAATAACAATAGTAAGCCAATACTAATAAATGCCTCTGAAATTAATGTTTGACGATTCAATTCATCATCTTGAATTTTTTTATCTTTAGTGAGTATGGCAATCTCTTGCTCTTTTTTTTCTGAATCAAATCGCTCTTGCATCTCCGTTATTTGCCTGCTACTCTCTAAATTATAAATAGAATCATTCAATTGCTTAAATAATTCATGAAATTCTAAAGCCTGCTTATAATTTCCTGATTTTTTATATGCCTTTGATAATCCTCTATAGGATTGGATAATATGCTCATTGGCAGAAATTAGTTTGCCTTTTTCCAGACCACGCTTATAAAATTCAAGTGCTTTACCTTCATCACCAACCGATTGATAAAAATCTCCAATATTATTTAATGCCAGTGATTGTCCATACACATTTCCAATTTTCTCATACAACTCATAAGCTTTTGTAATGTATAAAAGAGCTTTATCATAATCCTTAAGATTAAGATAGCAATCAGCTATATTATTCAAGTTTGTTGCAATTGCATCTTCATTATTGATCTCTTGAAATATTTCTAGAGATTTAAAATAATAGTTTAATGCCTTATTATAATCATTTTTATCGCTATAAATTGTTCCGATCGAGATCAAACAAGATGCAACACCATTCTTATTACCAATTTCATGGGAAATTTTCAAAGCTCTTTCAAAATACTTAAGTGCTTCATCAGGTTTTCCTAAACCTATAAAAACATTACCTATTGCTCCTGATGAGGACAAAATTCCATTTTTGTTATTAATGCTTTCCTGAATTTTTAGTGCCTTCAAATAGTATTCAAGACATGTTTTATAATCAGCCAGATTATAATAACTGTTTCCAATATGATTGAGCGCAATTGCCTGATACGATCTGTAATTTTTCTCTTCAGCAATCAATAGCGCCTCTTTAGCGTATGTGAGGGATTTCTGTGGATCTATGTCAACTATATATCTACAAAGGGTATTCATTGCCTCTAATTTGGCACTATCGTTTTTTAATGAAGGAATAACATTTTCAAGCGAATCAATTTCTTTTTGATTTTGAGAAACGCATGGGAAAATAAAAAAAATAAAAAAATAAAAAAGTATAGAGTATCTTTTTTTCATTTGGTGACTGTCTAGGTGAGCAAGATAAATAAATATAAAGGATTAAGCAAACCTACTAATAGAAGCAGGAAGTCATTTATTTTATAGTAATTTCATCCACAAAAATAAATACATCGCCACCAGCTCCTTTTAGTAATACAATTACTAGGTTTTTAATCGTTCGATTTCTAAGAATAGATGAATCTTGATTCAACAAAAATTACAAACTGTTATACATTTGTGACAATAATTTTTCTTACATATTTGTAAGTAGTTTATTCAAAATCCTAATAGTTTTAGTAGTGCTTCATAGCTTCATTTTCCTACTTCAAACCCATAAAATGCTTTGCATAATTCACACTCATTTTATCCAACAACAGTGCATGTAATTTTAATCTTACAATAAAATCTTTGTAATTCTTTTTATCCAATGGAGTCCACAATGCTTCCGATAAAGCAGCCATTCGGGGCATAGACATATATTCTACCTGTTGAAAAGTAGTTATGTATTCTGTCCACACATTTGCCTGAGCTCCCATAATATATTTTGCTTCTTCTTCTGAAAGTATTTTAGGAGTTGGATTATATAAATAAACAGAATCCAAAGGATTATATCCTCCAATGGCTAAAGGTTCTTTTGCTTTATCTTTTGATTGATAGTGATCGAAGTAACAAGGTTTCCCCGGACTCATTACTACAAAATGTTTTTGTTTAGCTGCTGCAACTCCACCTACAATTCCTCTCCAACTCATTAATGCGGCATTTGGTGCTAAGCCACCTTCTAAAATTTCGTCCCAACCAATAATTTGTTTTCCGTTTTTGTTTACAAATTTTTCGATACGTGTGATAAAATAACTTTGTAACTCTTCTTCATTTTTTAATTTCTCATCAGCAATTCTTTTTTGACATTTTGGGCAAGCTTTCCAACGTGTTTTGTTACATTCATCTCCACCAATGTGAATGAACTTTCCGGGAAACAAAGGCATCACCTCTGTTAAAATATCTTCCAAAAAAGAAAATGTAGAATCATTTCCGGCACAATAAACATCATCCGAAATTCCCCATTTAGTAAATGTTTCAAACGTACCGCCAGTACAAGAAAACTGAGGGTATGCTGCAAGGGCTGCCAATGAATGGCCGGGCATTTCAATTTCTGGCAAAACAGTAATGTATTTACTTTGCGCATAAGCAACAATTTCTTTTACGTCTTCCTGAGTATAAACTCCTCCGTATGGTGTTCCATCGTATTTATCATTTTTGGACGGTGTTCCATCTTTTTCCCAAGCAGGTTTTCCAATAATGGTTTCTTTTCTTGTTCCACCAACAGAAGTTAGTAAAGGATATTTTTTGATTTCAATTCTCCAACCCTGGTCATCCACCAAATGCCAGTGAAATACATTGAACTTATACATCGCTAAATAATCGATGTATTTTTTCACTTCGACTTTAGTAAAAAAATGTCGACTACAATCTAAATGCATTCCCCGCCATTGATAGCGAGGAGCATCAGAAATTTGAATACATGGAATTTTTACTTCTTCGGATTTTTCCAATGGTAAAAGCTGAACGAGTGTTTGCATTCCGTAAAACATACCTGCATTTCCTTCCGCTGAACATAAGATTTGATTCTGATTAATACTCAGATCATATTTTTCCAATTCTCCAGTTTTTTCCTCAGGACTAATGATAATAATATAATTTCCATCAGTTGGTAAGACATTTACAATAGGCAATTCAAAATCATAGTAGGTTTTGATGAAACTATTGATGTAATCTACTTCGGGCTTAAATCCTTTTGCATCTAGCATCATAACAATTTTTGTCTGAGCAGTTAGTACAAATTCACCATCGCTTGTTTTCATTTCTCTTGGAAGAGGAATGATGGGCAGAGACTTTTTGGGCAGTGAATAGTCTTGCGCAATACTTGACAGCGAAAGCAAAAAACACGCTGCAAAAATTATTTTTTTCATATTATTAATTTATTTCAAATTCCTTTTGTCACCCTGAGCATTCTGCGTTGAAGCAGACACTATCGAAGGGTTATCTATATTCATATTTCACTCCAAATGCCTGTGTCAGCATTGATACATCTGTATCTATTGCAATCGCTCTATCTTCTACCTTTGGAGAAACCGGAGAAAACTCTGCAAGATATTGCTCAATTACATCGTGTAACATCACACCCTGAGAAACTTGGTTATGCACATTTCTCATTCTGCAAAGCATATTATCGGGGTCGCCATCGCGTTCACAAGCCACCATTGTATACATTTTTTCCAGATCGATGGGTTCATCTTTAATACAAACTTGTTGCACCCGTTTTCCTTTTTCGTTTCCAATGGTAAAGATTACCTGCATTCCATTGAAACGTACAAACCATCCACCAAAACGTTTGGTTGGATCTTTCGCAAATGCATTTTCCAATTCATTTTCCAACCAGTTCCAAATTTGTTTTTCCTTAACATCTGCGGTCTTTACTTCCGAATTTACCGGTAGCATACTCCACAAATAATCTCTTGTAATATCTGCTAATCCAGTTTTTTCATCTGGAACAAGTGTCGGACAAAATCTGAATCCATTGGATACAGCAATATCAGTTTTGAATTTCCAAACATGGTCTGCAATGTAGCAAAGCCAACTCGTTTTTTGTAAACAGGTTTACCATTTTCATAAAAGAATTCATCATGAATATCCAACTGTCCATGAATATCAGAAGTATGCAAAATCGTAAAGCGTTGTGCTTTGCCATTTACGATAGCTGGATTTTTAATGATCTCATTGATCTTCTCTTCTTCCTGCAACCAATACTTATAGCTGGTCCAAATCCCAAACTAATTGCACTTAAACCGGCATATTTAAGAAAATCTCTGCGCTTGTAATCATGATCATTTTGTTTCTCGGTCGCATTTACAATCGGCTCATGATG
>JAYVZC010000458.1:0-6442 GCA_043783695.1 Bacteroidota bacterium | reverse complement strand
AAATTATCAGTATTTTATCATCTGGAAGAAATCTTCTATAAATCTTATTCCAAAAGGATATAAGCTTTATCCTTTAAATACGAAGGAGCTTGATCTTTATGTTTTAAAACAAGCTAAAAACGAGAAATGAAAACGGATGTTCAGGATATTTTAAAAATAATAAAACAGAAATATCTGCCGGATATCCGCTTCTGGATTCTTATGTTTTTTATTTTGAGAATGTATGGAATCACAAATGCTCCTCTTGAAGTGGGTCATAACTGGAGGCAGACACTTACGAACATGATTGCGCGTAATTTTTTGCAGATGGATAATAATATTCTATATCCTCGCATTGACTTGAGTGGAAATGGTGAGGGAATTATGGCAACCGAGTTCCCTATTTATAATTACCTCATTTATTTAATAGCGAAGGTCTTTGGCTATGCTCATTGGTATGGCAGATTAATTAATTTAGTAATTTCTTCCATTGGGATTTTTTATTTTTATAAAATCATTAAACGTTTTTTTACGGAGTCTTTGGCTTTCTATTCTGCAATGATTCTTTTGTGTTCATTGTGGTTTGCATTTTCCAGAAAATCAATGCCAGATACTTTCTGTATGTCTCTTGTCATGATAGGTGTTTATTACGGATTGCTGTATCTCTATGAAAAGAAGTGGACGCATTTAATTCTGTTCTTTATTTTTTCGGTGTTGGGAATCCTATGCAAAATTCCTGCACTTTATCTGTTAAGTATTTTTGTTATTCCACTTTGTGATAAGCAGATATTGATTAGAACAAAGCTGAATTTTATTTTCAGTGGATTCATTATTTTAACAATTGTTGTTTTATGGTATTTTTATTGGGATCCTTATCTCCTTGCTGCATATGGCAATCAGTTGTATTTTCCAAGGGGATTATGGGAAGGGTTTCGCGATATTGTTTCTCTCGCACCTCAGACCTTAGATAAATTTTATTTCGTTGCATTGGAAAGTTTCGTTGCATTTGCATTTTTTCTTGCTGGGTTGTTCTTAATAGTTCGTCAAAAACAAAAGGTACTGTTGAGTGTTTTTTTGATTTCATTTCTTTTCTTTTTTCTGTTCATTTGTAAAACAGGATATGTGTTTTCAACTCATAGTTATTATGTAATTCCTTATGTCCCAGTGATGGCATTGATTGCAGCATATTCATTGGAGCAAATAAAAAATAGAAAAGTAAGGGTGGGAATGGTTTTTATTATAATGATGGAGGCAATCTTAAATCAGCAAAATGATTTCAGGATTTCAAATGAAGAGAAATATAAATTAGGAATGGAAGAGATGGTAGATAAATTTTCATCCAGAAAAGACTTGTTTGTTATTAATGGAGGACCTAATCCTCAGGAAATTTATTTTTTAAATCGGAGAGGCTGGAGTGTTGATAAGGAAAAGCTGTTAAGTATTTCTAGTATTGAGGAGTGGAAACAAAAAGGTTGCAAGTTTGTAGTAATCGACAAACACAATAATAATCAGGTTGATTTATCAAAATCCTATAAAGTGATTTACAATGATGAACATTTTGTTGTATATTCACTATTGAATAAGAATTTAAATGAGAAAGCTAACGAATGAAGAATTAGAACGTAAAACAGTAGAAGAATTTAAAATATCCTCTAAAACTCCTGTTATTATTGTTCTTGACAATGTACGAAGTTTAAATAATGTTGGTTCAGTATTTAGAACGGCTGATGCATTTTTAGTTGAAGCAGTTTATTTATGCGGAATTACAGGAACTCCTCCTAATAAAGAAATTCAAAAAACGGCATTAGGTGCAACTGAAAGTGTTGCGTGGGAATACTTTACAACAACATTGGAAGCGATTAAAAATTTGAACGATAACAAATACATTGTGTATTCTATTGAGCAAGCCGAATCGTCCATTATGCTAAATAATTTTATGCCTAGCAAAAAACAAAAAATAGCAATTGTTTTTGGAAACGAAGTAAAAGGGGTTGATCAAGATGTAATTGATGCGAGTTCTGATGTTATTGAAATTCCTCAATTGGGCACAAAACATTCCTTAAATATTTCTGTAAGCGTTGGGATAGTGATGTGGGATTTGTTTTTGAAATTAGGACGATGATTTTATACCGAATGGGTATATGCAATAGGAGTAAATAATCGCTTTCCAAATTTTACACTATAATATAAACCCCCTGCCTATCTTGAGCTAAGTATTGGAATTAATTCTCTTTAATTATCGGTTTTTGTGTAGTAACCTTTATTGAATCTTTTGCGATTGAATCGGTTTGCATTTCATGAAGTTTGTAATATTTTTTGTACATTTTCTTTAATTCTACATTTACTTTATTTGTATAGCTTACATCATATTGAAATGATTCGAAACTTGGACTATAAGTAATTCTGGCTATGGGAGAATTTAAAATAGTAACATCCAAGCCATCAATTTCTTCGAAAATATCCACATCACAACTAAAGCTAAAGGCATCTCTTTTGGCTATCGGTACTTTTGTGTTTAGGGCAATAAATTTAGTAACAAACCCCTTTTTTGATATTTGAATTTTTATGTTTTTATCTAAGGGAAGCTTAAAGGTGCTTTTTCCTTTTTTGTTGGTCCATATTTCAGAATAAGGAATGTCGCCATTGTAAATGGTGATTAAAACACTATCCAAAAGCTTGGATTCAGCATTTTTTTCTTCGCCTTTTGATTGTCTCACTGTAGCCCTTAGTTCCAGGTAATAGTCTTTTGATTTTGTAGAATCAATTTTTGCAATAGGACCAGTTTTTACAACCGCCTTTGTCTTAACTGGTGTAGGCTCTGTTTGAGCAAAAGAATTTCCCGAGCCAAACAGCATCAAAGTCAAAAATGAGATAAAAATTCTTTTAATCATGGGGCATTTTAATTAACAAAAAGTGCTTTTTTCTTACACAAACTTAGGGCAAAAACTCTTCCGTTTAACAAAGAAATACCTTAAAACAAAACGTCCCGCTCTTTTATGGAGCGGGACGTTATATAAATAGGTTAAATACTAGTTTGTTAATGCTGTAAAGTCAGCGTTAGTACGGAACTTAATGAATTCGGCATCGTCTTTAGCCATTTGTTTGAAAGAAGCATCTTTTTGAATAGCCACCTTTAAATTAGCAGTTAAAACGTCAGCTTTGTTTTGACGAGCACCTGCAATTGCTTTTAAATAGAATGATAATGCAGCATCTTTATCAGTTGTTGAATTATCGATAGTTGACATTGCACCATCTGTATTGCCATTCAATAATTTTGCCAAGGCAGAATTGAAAGAATTTTCAGCCCCGAAATCACTTACTGCTGAAGCATAGTTACCATTTTGAATTTCGATGATTCCCATGTTGTAAGAAACTTCCGGACCGGCAGAACCTGCTAATTTGTAAAGTTCCATTGCAGCTTTGCGATCACCTTTCCAACGTGCTACAATTCCCATGTTGTTTTGTACGATAGGATTGTTAGCTGATAAACCATCTGCTTTTTTGAATTCTGCTTCAGCATCATTCAATTTATTTTGCATCAAGTAAACCATACCTAGATTGTTAGATGTTCTCCAATCAGAAGCATATTTCATTTCTGCTTTTTTATAGATATCTGCTTTTGTATTTAAATCAGTTGTTAAAGTAGCAGCATAAAGAATTTCTTCTACTGATAAACTATCAGGAGCAGAAGCTGCTAATTTAGATATTTGCTCATCTGTACGGCTGTTTACATCAACATTTAATGTCATTACTGATCTACGTAATTTTGGTAAAATTTTATCAGCAACTTCTGTGTATGTTTTAGATAAATTTTTGATTTCTTTTTCACGAGTTTCTCCATCAGGATACATTGTTAAAACGCGTAAAATTAAATCCTTGTCAGCAATTGAAGATGCTTCCATTGCTTTTTTGAAACCATCCCAGTCTTCAGCTGTAGTTACTTTCGTATAGAAAGCTTCTTTTGTAGCGGTATCAACTTTAGATTTTTTATCTTTAAACATATTCATCATCGACTTAGTAGCTTCTTTAGCACGGTCTTCAGCTAATTCGCTATTGCGTGATAATTCACCATCCGGTGATGCATAAGCAGATACATTCATATTTTTGAATGCAATGTTTGGGTTTTTAGATGCGCCCATTGTGTATTCTTTGAATGTTTTCATCTCAGCACTGTTCATTTCTGAACCACGAACTTGAGATTGATTAATCACGAAGAAAATATTTGTTGTTTCAGAATGAGGAATAACTTTTTGGAAATTATCTTTTGCAATAATCGATTTGTCATCCGCTTTAACCAATAAAGGAGTAATAATTGTTCCATCTGCTACTTTTTTAGCCGGAAGTTCTTTTATTTTTTTCTTTACTTGACCGGCAGCTCTAAGTTCTAATGTAGCAACTTTCATTTCTGGAGTATATGCTATCTTATCGGTATAAGAGAAGTTACCACCTTTGCTGTTAGATATCATTGTTGAGCCTTTTGGGGCTTCTGTTACTTTTTCTCCAACCAGAACAACTGATTTTAGTGCTTTTTCGCCACCATTGTATTTAATAACAGGGATTGTAGTTACTGTAGCCTTTTTAGGGAATACTTTTGCAGGGTATGTTCCTGTAATGCTAACAGTCATACTGTCGCCATGCATTTCCAAAGGATCGGGAGTAACTTTGTAGGTAATTTTATCGGCATTCTTTACCAATTTACCTAATCCGCTACAAGAGGTCAAAGCAACTGCTGTAATTACAGCTAAACCTAGTGTTTGTAATGATTTATTTTTCATTTTATTGTTTTTAGTTCTGTTTTAGAAGTTTTACGTTTATACAATATGGTGCAAAAATAATTAAATTTTTAAATAATGAAAGTATTTAAGCAATTATATGATGTTATTTTTCATTTTAATTTCTCGTTTTTATGCTTTAATATGAGTTATGCCTTGATTGTGTTGCTTCTTGAGAATAGTGAGTACTAATTCGTAATCTCGAACATTATTCGCATAATCCACATCATTTACATCAATTATCACTATTCTTAGCTCCGGCATCTGCTTTAAAAAGTCGAAATAAGCCGATTGGATCTTAATCAGGTAGTCGTTTGTGATGTTTTGCTCGTAAATGCGACCTCTTTTTCGGATATTTTCCTGCAATCTTTCTATATGGTGATACAAATACACAAACAAATCGGGTTTTGGTAGGGAATCATTTATGATATGAAACAATTTTGTATACAAACTAAATTCATCTTCTTTCAAATTAGATTTTGCAAAAATAAGCGATTTTACAAAATAATAATCCGAAATTATGGTTGGCTTAAAAATATCTTGTGTAGAAAGTTCCTTTTTTAGTTGATGATACCGTTCAGCCAAAAATGATAATTCTAAAGGAAAAGCATGTTTCTCCGGGTCTTCATAAAATTTTGGTAAAAAAGGATTATCGGCAAACTGCTCCAAAATTAATCGAGCGTTTAAGTTTTCCGACATTTTTGTTGCAAGAGTCGTTTTCCCTGCGCCAATATTGCCTTCTATGACTATGAAATTATATGGTGTATTGTTATTCATTTAATATAATGCTGGTTGTTTGTCATTTTGAGCTATTTATCCGCCACACTGAGCGTAGTCGAAGCGTGTTCTAACGGAGATTTGTCTTGTCGCACTTCGACTACGCTCAGTGTAACGTTTGAGTTTAAATTGCAGATAGCTTTCTCGTTTAAATTTTTGCTTTCACTTCTAAAGGGTCTTTACATTCACCCAATAATATTTTTATGCTTTTTTTAAAAATAGGATGAATCAATTCACTTGCTATTTCATTCATCGGAACCAATACAAATTTTCTTTCCTGAATAAAAGGATGTGGAATTTGTAATTCTATCGAATCTATAATTTCATCATTGTAAAATAAAATATCAATATCAATTATTCGCTCTTGCCATTTATCATTTCCTCGTTTCCGTCCCAACAATTCTTCTACTTCCAATGCCCTTTTTAATAGGTCTGCCGCAGATAATTTAGTTTCAATTTTAATCGCTTGATTGTAAAATTCGGGTTGATTTTGATTCCCCCAAGCTGCAGTAATAAAAATATTCGATTTTTTAGAAGTCGAACCCAATTTCTCTTCCATCAAAGCAATAGCATGTTTCAAATTTTCTTCTTTGGCTCCTATATTTCCACCTAATAATAGATATGCTGTATTCATAGATGTCAAATATATAAATTATAAAATCTTTGTGGTATAAAATTTTTTCGGTTGTTTGATTTTAGTACATTTGTTACTCATAAATAAATCACATCATGAAAAAACTAATACTTTCAATTACATTTTTACTGTTCGCTGTTTTGTCGGTAAAAGCTCAAACATTGTCTGCTGCATACACAGCTACAAACGTTGTTACTAATATTCGTTATGCTGTTGATTTCGATTGGTTACCCGATGGACGTTATATAGCCACACAAAAAGGAGATAATACTTATCCTGC
>JAYVZC010000457.1:0-2704 GCA_043783695.1 Bacteroidota bacterium | reverse complement strand
TTGTACTATCGTTGCTTTTTATTTTACGATAATATTCATCAGAGTTCCAAACTTTCCCATGAGGAAATCCATAACTTAAAAACGTTGACCATTTTTTGCGTTTGTAGTTGAATCGTAATCCCGTATAGGTAAAGAGCTCTTTCCCATAAAGGGTATTTTGAATAATATTTCCGCTGTATCCTTCTAGATTATTTTTTTTTGTAGTAATATTAATTACTGCTTTGCCTGCTGCATCGTATTTGGCTGAAGGGTTTGAAATAATTTCAATTTCTTTGATTTCGGTAGACGAAATAGTTTTTAAAATGTCATTCGATGCAATTTGTTGTCCGTCTATATAAATAACGGCATTTCCTTTTCCAAATATGGAAACATTGTCGTTATTGTCAATCATTACAGTTGGAGCTTTTTTCAAAACATCTAAAATGGTTCCTGCGGAACTAAGTGCTGAATTTTCTACATTCACTTTTACTTTTTCGCCATCGTGTTCAAACATTGGAATTTTGGCAACAATTTCTACTTCCTTTAAATTCGTGTTGTTTTTTAATTGAATGGTTCCAACATTGAGAAGAGTATCTGTACTTTCTTTTTTTATTAGTTGAAAGTATTCTAGAAAGCCAATGGAAGTAATTTTTAAAATGAAATTGTTTTCAGAAATGCCGACTAGTTTAAATTCTCCCGACATAAATAAATCTCCTTTTATTATGGATGAGTCTTTTGCTGATAAAACAATAACGTTTCCCAACTCAATTGGTTTGTTGTTAGAGTTGACAACTTTCCCGACTATAAAATAATTATCAGCTTGACTGTATTGAAAGATAAAACAGAAGAAAAGTGAGAGAATATTTAGTTTGGCCATATATTCTTATAACGAGAAGTTTAGGAAAAGTTGCCCTAAAATTGAAGTTTTATTTTTTTGTAGAGATTAGTTGGCAATTTCAACAAACTCAAATTTTATTTTTGTTTCAGCTTCAATGCTTTTGCCTAGTTCAAAAGCTTCATCCTCATCATTTTCATCCGATTGGTGAAGCCATATTACTTTGATAGATTTTCCAACTTCTTGTAATTGTGCAATTTTTTTAACGATAGTGGTTAAGTATTTTATCGAGACGGAATGAAAGTAATCTACATTCACTTCTAAAATGGTTGTTTCTTTCGGATTTTGAATGTATTTGTTCAACCATTCAATAATTGGCTTGTAAAAATCAAAAGCATCAGAAGAGTAGGAGCGACCACTCACCAATAATTTTCCCGATTGAAAATTAAAATCAATTGCCGGAGTTTTTTCAGTTTCTTTTATTACTAACTTTTCCATTATGTAAATATAGTACTGAATTTTAATAAAAGCAAAAAGTTTATAATTAATTACGACCCCTCGTATTCCGATTCCCAAGCAAAAAATAACTCTTTTAAATACTTATTTTCTTCAGGAGTAATTTTTTTATCTGCTTTTACCATTTTTACAGCAAAATCTAAAAAATCAACACGTTCCTGTGGAATAGAGTCTTCATAAAAATCGTTCATGGCATTATTAAAATGTATAAAATAGTCTTCACTTGGCAGACTACTCAAAATTGCCATTTCTCCATCCAAATCCACTCGGAATGGGAAAGTTTCTTTTAAGTAATTTACAATAATTTTTCCTTCTGCTTTATGGAAATCACCATCCACCTGAGACAAAATCATCAACATGTGATAACCTGCCATTACTTTGTTCATTTTTGCCATAATTTCAATTTGTACTCCATAAATATACGTTTTATGGCTAAATGCCCTGTAATTTGGGCAAAATAAAATTACACTGATTTTAAACGAAATGTTTTGCAGAATTAAAAAAATACTTACTTTTGCAATCCCATTGATAGAAACAGAGGATTTTGTCGAAGAAAGAATGTTTTTAGACAATTTGAATTGAAAAATGCGAATTAGCTCAGTTGGTAGAGCGTCCCGATTCATCGGGAAGGTCGCGGGATCAAAGAGTAAGAATAATTAATGCGAAAGTAGCTCAGTTGGTAGAGCGCGACCTTGCCAAGGTCGAGGTCGCGGGTTCGAACCCCGTCTTTCGCTCCAAGAGAAGGCCTCTCAATTTTTGAGAGAATTTTTTTTAAATGATTATGAATAATTACCAATTTCTAATTCATAATTTATAATTCCGCGAAAGCGAGAATGCCCAGGTGGTGGAATTGGTAGACACGCAGGACTTAAAATCCTGTGTCCATTGCGGACGTATCGGTTCAAGTCCGATCCCGGGTACAAGCGTTGAAACGCACGCTCAGAGCGGGTTTCAGCAAATTTAGTACAACAAAAAAGCCTCTCAGAAATGAGAGGCTTTTTTGTTTAGGTGGGGTATTTAGGTGGGGAATTTTCATTTTTTGATGATTCTTTCCTCCCCGAATACGCTGAAATTAGTGAGGTTTGCCGCTATAAACTCCTCGGCTATATAGGAGTCTTTCATCACCTGATCGTCCCCATGCCCGGTAAACAGTTTGGTATTTTTTCCTAATCTAACAGAAAGGGCGGTAATATAGGTTTTCCGAAGGTCTTTAAATTCGATTTTTCTATCGGTGACCAACTTAATAAAATGGGCAAATCCTCGCGACATTTCATCCAACATATATTTTACTTCCAATCCTGCTTCCCTTTCAATAATATAGCCACTGCTGCCTTTTTTTGCCTCATAACCAAGTTCTATCAGCAAGTTGTATAA
>JAYVZC010000456.1:0-6450 GCA_043783695.1 Bacteroidota bacterium | reverse complement strand
TTGGACACATGGTGATTGCTAATCACATGTTGGCCTACACCGATTTGGACAGAATTTGGTTTGTAGTTTCTCCTCACAATCCTCTAAAACAAAAAACCTCTTTGCTACACGAAAGACAACGCTTACAAATGGTAACACTTGCCATAGGAGATAACAACAAAATGAAAGCAAGCAACATCGAATTTAAATTACCTCAACCATCTTATACAATTAATACACTCGCATATTTAAAAGAAAAATATCCAAACAACAATTTTGCATTAATTATGGGCAGCGACAATTTAGAAAACTTTCATAAATGGAAAAATTATGAAGAAATTCTAAAACACTACGAGTTATACACATATCCTCGCCCCGAAAGCAAAGAAAATGATTTGATAAAATGTAAAAATGTAAAAATGGTAAATGCTCCTTTGATGGAACTCTCATCAACAGCTATCAGAAATGCTTTGAAAGAAAAAAAAGATGTACGCTATTTTGTTCCTCCGAGTGTTTGGGAATATATACGAGAAATGCACTTTTATGAAAAATGAAATTTACCTTTTCTTTTTCCCCTCTAATAAAATATTTATTTTTTTAGTCAACTCATATTTTTCTTTTAAATCCATTAACTGATTTTTAAGAGAGCCGTATTCAGGATTGTTTTCTAATGAAGAATACGGTTTAGCCTTTTTTGTATTTGGTGTAATTTCCGTATGAGGGGGAAGTTTTGAGTTGATGAATAAACTAAAAAAATCATAATTGAGAGCCTTACCAATTTTTTGAAGCAAAGCAGTGTCGATGGACTCTCTTTTAAAAATTCCATAGACATTTTGTTTCGAAGTATTAATAGCATTTGCTAATTCGGTAGGACCCATTCTTAATTCTTTTGCCCGTTCCTTTATGTTTTCTCCAATATGTATTTTCATAAGTACAAAAATGATGTACTAAAAGGCAATTATTAATTAATAATTTATAAATAAAATTTACCAATAGTAAATAATAAATTGGTTATTTGTAAAATAATTATTTACCTTGCAGCAAAAAGTAGTTGAGTATAGGCTAAAGATGTTGGACACCAAGACAAAATCAGAAAACTTAATCATTGAACAAGTTTCTCACGACTTGAGAGGTATAATTATAAAAATAAACCAATTGAACGAGATGTTGCATGATAAAATGCAAAATAATTGTGATGTAGAAACTCAACAAATACTTTCACATATTGATAAATTATGTGAACAAGGCAATCAAATAACGCAAGATTTGCTTGACAGCTGCGAACTGGAATCGTTGGAAGATAATCAACTAGAATTACGCTCAATTAACCAACTTGTCGAACAGCAATCAAAAATTTACGCACTACAAGTCCTTAAAAAACAAATTAGATTTAGATTCATTATTCCCGATAAGCAATTTTTTTGCAAACTAAATTACTCCAAATTTATTCGGGTGTTAGATAATCTATTTTCTAATGCACTAAAATTTACAGAGGTTTATGGAGAAATTAAAATTACTCTTATAAATATTGATGACAAAGTAATTATTAGTATTGGCGATAATGGAATTGGGATTCCGGACGAATTGCATAAGGAAATTTTTAAGAAGTACACAAAAGCAAGTCGATGTGGAACAAAAAATGAAAACTCCACAGGACTCGGGCTTTATATAGTCAAAAAAATAGTGGACTTGCACAAAGGAAAAGTTTGGTTTGAAACCAAAGAAAATCAAGGGACAATTTTTTATATAGAACTAGCCTATGAAATAGTTTGAGACAAATTATAAATAAAAAAACGTCCCACATTTCTGTGGAACGTCCATTTAAAAACTTATTTACGGCTCCTTTAGTTCGAAGAACCCAAATCGAATTTCAACGCATCTTCAAAGGCCATTTCTGTTTCGCCTTCAACAACAATACCATTCCCAATAGTTAATCCGGTTTCTTTAGCAGACAACACCTTTTTGCTTGCTTTAATGCTTGCTATAGATGTAATGCTTAGTCCGTTCAACTCCAGTTTAAGTTCTTTCAAACACATACCCAAGGCAATTGCTTTTTGAGTATTTGAAATAATGAACTCCACATCAAAATCATCAGCTGATTTTGACTTAAGGGTAAAGTCGATTTTGTTTTCAATGCAGTATTCAATTAGTGTAGAAAGATTTTTTTTCTTCACCATAACGGTTGGGCTAACTTCGTTCATAAAACTCATGGCAACAAATTTTTAAATAGTTTACTAATCTTTAATAACCAGTATAAAGTTAAGGCATAAGAAAGGGAAAAAGAAAACTAAAATATGAACAGGCGAACCTTAAATTGTTGATGAAAATGTTCACAAGTAAATTTTGATCGAAAAACGTAAAAAGCATCAAAAATCATCAAATTTTGACAAAAAAGACATAAAAATCATCAAAAATGGCAGCATTTGAACAAAACGGATTGTTGAAAAATTAGTTTTTAACCAAGCTAAGTAGAGAATCGAAAATCCAGCGACCATCTATGTTGCTTAATTCTCCATCGGTTGCTCTTTCAGGATGAGGCATCATGCCAAATACATTTTTTCCGGCATTACAAACCCCTGCAACATTTTCGGTAGCTCCATTTGGATTGGCTCCATCCGTTACATTTCCATTTTCATCGCAATAGCGGAAAATAATTTGTCCGTTTGCATTCAACTGTTTCATCGTTTCTGCATCAGCATAATATTTTCCTTCGCCATGAGCGATAGGAATTTTAAGAGTTTTCCCTTCCGGAATTTCTGATGTGATAAGTGTAGAATTATTTTCAGCTTTGATGAAAACGTTTTTGCAAATAAATTTTCGTTCGTTGTTGTGTAACAATGCTCCAGGAACTAATCCTGCTTCACAAAGAATTTGAAATCCATTACAAACGCCTAATACATAGCCACCTTTATTAGCAAACTCAATTACTTTTTCCATGATAGGAGAAAAACGAGCAATTGCTCCGGAACGTAAATAATCGCCATAAGAAAATCCTCCCGGAAGCACAATAAAGTCGCAGCCTTTCAGGTCGGCATCTTTGTGCCACAGTTCTACAACTTCTTGCCCCATAATGTCTCTTAAAACATAAATCATATCTTGATCACAGTTTGATCCAGGGAAAATAACGACTCCAAATTTGCTCATAATAATTGCTTAAAAAATAATGAAGTGTAAAGTTAGAAATAAAACAAGCGTAAAGACGGATTCTTGATAGATTGTTCAAAAAGTCTAAAACAGCAAATTAACAAAGAGAGAGCATAACATTAAAAGGAATAAAAACTCCGCCCACCATTCTTTTTTGATATTCGTAAAGTAATTGGCACAAAAAATAGCAGCAGGAATTGCCATTGCTGAAAAGTATTTGGTGGATATTTCAGGTGCAACAAGCATAGATAATGCCGATAAAAAGAAAAACCACACTAAAAAAATAATTGATTTTTTTGTCCGTTGTGAGCCAATTCCAACACCCAACACTATTTTTCCAATAGAAAACAAAATCAACAACCAGCCCAGTCCAAGCATAAAATAAAAACTTTTCGGAAAATCCAAACTCGGTTTTTCTCTTATAAATTGATAAAACATTTTATCATAAAACAGGTTGTACAACTGATCGTACAGAAAATAAAATGTGCATACAAACAAATAAGGAATAAGTGCTCCAAGGAATGAAATAAACCATTCTCGCCAATTGAACGGTCGTAAAATAATCAATCCTATTCCGAGTAATGGCAGAAAAACTGCAAATGGAAAATAAAAAAGAGAAGCAGTAGAAATTAGTAATCCGGCATCAAATGCCTCTGAAAAGGCTTTGTCCTTTCGATAGGAGCTCAATAGTTTTTGGATGGCAAACAACAAAAATAAGTTGCCAAATAATAGTGGATGCAAGGTGAGCATTGCATCGTTGTTACTCATAAAAACAATATAAAATAGAGCCGGTAAATAGTTTTGTTTGCTTAAAACCTCATTCTCATTAACAATAAAATTAATCAAAAGAGCTTCGCCAATAACCAATAAAAGCCCTATTAAACAGGATAACCAAGGAATATTGACGAAATTCCCTGCAATTAATTCGTATAAAGGCATAGCATTTTTTACAGGAAGTGCGGTTGGGTGAATAAACCCAAACACCCATATTACAATAGCAATTAGAGGTAAAAATATCAATGCGGAAGCATTGTTGGATTTAAAAAAGCGTATAAACATAATTCAAAGGCTAAAATTAGCTTAAAAATTTATTGATTTTAAATAAAATTTGTACCTTTGAGGACAGGAAAACAAAAATAACTATTATGACTTGGACAGATATTTTTAACGGACTAGGACATTTTTTTCAGTGGACATTCACGTTTATGAAAGGATTAGGTAACGGGCCCAACTTAATGTTTTGGATTATCATTGTTTCATTGATTGGAGTTTGGTTGCGTATGCAAACCAAGTTCAACAAAGAAGCCAAAGAAAAAGGCACTTTACAATAAATTGTAACTAATTTTAAAAAAACATCCCCAAACCGAGTCATCGGCTTGGGGATGTTTTTTTAAAACACAGTAATTAGTAGGAAATAATAGAATTAGCATTTAAATTAGTAGCAGAGTTAAGCATTTTGCAACTTGTTTCTGATTTTTTACGTTAAGAAGCAACCAGTCACATATTTTTGAAAGATAAATAAAAATGAAAAATAAAATTGCAATAAGTTTCATACTTTGTTTTTTGCTAGGCTATATTGGCTGTAAAAAAGCAGAAACAACTCCAACAGTTTCTCCAATTGTTCAAACCAATGATTCCGACTATTATAAGTGGTCGCATTATACTCCGCAAGACTTTGATGATTATATAGCTACTAAAGACGATAAGAAGAAATGCAATAATTGTCATTCCGCTAAGTAAAAAAATAAATTTAAACACCCCTCCTTGATTCACCAAAGAGGGGTTTTATTTTTGCTTCAAAATGTTTCTTAAATGATTGCCAAAATCAATAAAAATAAATTCTCTAATTCCATCAGTTATAAAATTGATGCGAAGGAAATGGATTATTTATATATTAAAGAGTCGCAAATTTTAGGATCAGGAAAAGGATTGTTTACTGCCATTGCCATTTATAAAGATGAGGTAATTACGTTATTCAAAGGAGAAAATCTAAGTAATGCAGAAGCAAAAAGTCGCTCTAAAAAAGGAGAAGACGCCTACTTCATTAATTTATTAGATGGAACAATTCTGGATTCCATGCACGTAAAATGTTTTGCGAAATATGCGAATGATACTTTAGGTTTTGTAAAAACAAAATTTAAAATCAATTCTAAAATTTCATTGGATGAAAATGATAATGTGTGTATTGTTTCTAATAGAGATATAAAAGTAGGGGAAGAAATATTTTGTAGTTACGGTAAACCCTACTGGAAAAAATATAAAAAGAGAATGGATTTGGTAAAATAGATTTATTGAAACACTTCTATTGTCTTCCCATCAAAACTGCCATACACCATGCTTGGATGAGAATCCATATGATGAATATTTCCTTTGTTGTCAATGGCTATCGCTCCGCAAAAGCCATCTATTTGTTTTAATTCGGCAAATGTTTTTTCAAATGCTTTTTCAATTGTAAATCCATCTGTTACACGAGTAACAATTTTTGTCGCGACAGAAGCACTCACAATATCTTCTCCAATACCCGTACAACTTACTCCACAACTAGAATTTGCATAATTTCCGGCAGTTGTTGCCGAATCGGATATTCTGCCCGGCACTTCAAATCCTTTTCCTCCTGTAGACGTTGCTGCTGCAATATTTCCATTTGTATCCAAAGCCACACAACCAACTGTCCCAAAAGATTTTGATTCCAATTTTGCTTCGTATTCTTTTCTGCGTTGATACGTTTCCGGATTAAAAAAATCAAATTTGTTGGCATAAGCAAATTTAGTTGCTCCATCGCCTCCTAAAACTCTATCAACAGTATCAAATAATTTTTCTGCAACACGAATTGGATTTTTTACATTTTCAATATTTATGACGCCACTAAATTTTATACTCTTTCCATCCATCAAAGAAGCACTCATTCGTATTTTTCCATCACTCTGGATCTGAGAACCAATTCCGGCATTGAACAGCTCATCATTCTCCAGTTGTTCGACAGCAAAAACAACGGTTTCCAAAGCAGTATGTATTTTCAAATAATTATATGAATTAGTTAATACACGTTTCAACGCATCCTGTTTCGCAACTTTTGTTTCCAAACTTTGCGAAGACTCACTAAAAAATCCCCCATGTATAATTAATTTCATTTTCTTTCTTTTTTATTTTGCCTTTTTTCTCTTTTGACTTATCTAAGCGTGTTGCCCAACATGAATAGTCATTTCATGTTTTGTCAAATCATAATGATCAAACTTACTCATTACATGCACTACCATATTTTTTATTGAAATAGGTGTTCCCATTTCTACTTGAGTGAGATTAGTATCTTTAATATGACGACCATCA
>JAYVZC010000455.1:0-2706 GCA_043783695.1 Bacteroidota bacterium | reverse complement strand
AATGGGTGCGTGATGGCGATAAATTTAGAGATGAATTGTTACTTCAGAAGATTCGTTGATAAGATTCTTTTTATAAATGACATTAGCACACTTCGACTCCGCTCAGTGTGACGTTAAAGTGTCAGTCTGAGCGGAGTCGAAGACCGTGTGTCGAAACAAAATATGAAATTCCACTTCCGCAAAATTGTTTCTTTGAGTTTATTCTCATTAGTTATATTGATGATGGTTTATTGCGGAAATCCGACTGAAAAAGTAATTAGCGGAACAAACACTTCTCAAGATCCGTATTTAAATCACAGCGATACTGCTCATTATGTGGGTATGGGTGATTGTAAGCTCTGTCATCAAAGCATTTACAATTCTTTTATCGAAACGGGAATGGGTAAAAGTTTTGATCACGCAAGCAAACAAAAAAGCTCTGCTAAATTTTCGGAGCATACGGTCATCTATGATAAGTTTAAAGATTTTTATTACCATCCATTTTGGGATGGGGATAGTTTGAAAATAATGGAGTTTCGTCTGCAAGGAAAGGACACTGTTTACAAACGCATCGAAAAAGTTGATTTTATTGTTGGTTCCGGACAACATACAAATTCTCACATTTACAATACAAATGGTTATTTGCATCAAATGCCGATGACGTTCTATACACAAAAAGGAACATGGGATTTGCCTCCGGGATTTGAAAATGGATTCAATACTCGTTTTTCCAGAAAGATCGGATTGGAATGTATGAGTTGTCATAACTCATTACCTGATTTTGTTCAAGGTTCCGAAAATAAATTTAATGCTTTGCCAGAAGGCATAAGTTGTGAACGTTGCCACGGACCAGGCAGTATTCACGTGCAACAGCGTTCTACCGGTGCTAAAGTTGATACTTCAAAATACATTGACTATTCAATTGTAAACCCGGGTAAACTTTCAATTGATCTGCAATTTGATGTCTGTCAGCGTTGCCATTTGCAAGGAAATACTGTTTTGAAAGAAGGGAAATCGTTCTTTGATTTCAAGCCGGGGATGAAGCTTTCGGATTATATGACTACATTTTTGCCTCGTTATAAAAATGCGGACGATCAATTTATTATGGCATCACATGCGGATAGATTAAAGCAAAGTAAGTGTTTCATCAATAGCTATAAGCCGGAGACAGATTCAACTTCCTTGCGACCATATAAAAATTCTTTGACTTGTGTGACTTGTCATAATCCTCATGTCAGCGTAAAAGTCACTGGGAAGGAAGTGTTCAACAATGCTTGTAAGAACTGTCACAGTCCAAGCACGAATAATGGTCTATGTACAGAAAAACTTAGCGTCCGTGCTAAGGTGCAAGACAATTGTGTAAGCTGCCACATGCCTAAATCGGGTTCTATTGATATTCCTCATGTGAGTGTACATGATCATTACATACGTAAACCAATGAAGAAAGAAGAGATTCAAAAAGTAAAAGAGTTTATTGGTTTGTGTGCTATCAACGAAAAAAATCCAAGTAATTATACAAAAGCAACAGCATACATTCAGCAATACGATAAGTTTGAATACAACGTAGTTTATTTGGATTCAGCTAAATTTTATTTGTCGGATAAAAATATGGATGTAGTAAAATCGAATTTCGAATTATTAGTACACTTATATTTTATCAAATTAGATTATCCGAAAATATTGACTTATGTAAATCAAGTGGGGAAAGATAATTTGTTGAATTCTGTGTTGACTAAAAAATCATGGGACAATGCAAATGCTTGGACATTATATAGAATTGGTGAAGCATACAGCAATGTTGGAGATATTGGAAATGCATATGTTTTCTACAAAAAGGCAGATAAATTAGCTCCTTATAATCCTGAATTTAAAAACAAATTAGGTGCAGCTTCGATGTCTAAAAAAGATATTGCCGGAGCTATTGTAATATTTGAATCCATATTAAAAGAAGATTCCAAATTTGTTCAGGCAATTAATAATTTAGGTTATGCAAATCTTGTTTCAGGAAATATTGCTAAGGCTGAAGATCTTTATAATAGGGCATTAAAGCTTGACCCTGATTACGAATCTTTATTAATGAATATTGCCGGATTAAAAATTTATCAGAAAAAATATAAAGAAGCGGAAGTTATTTTGAAACGAGTAATCAAAAAGAACCCGAAGAACGAACAAGCAAAAATGGTTTTGAGCCAATTGAAAGACTTGAAATAATTAGTAGTTTCTCGACAGACCGCTTTTTGACTCGATTGAACAATATCGTCTCAGCATAAACTCAGTCGAAGACTGTTTAGAATTAAACTCTTCCATTCGATTTTGCAACCATGTTTGCAATTCGATATAATAATCTTGCTCCAACATTTGCATCCCATTCATCACCACCAGGCGCAACTTCATTTATATCAAATGAAATAATACGTTTTCCTGAATCAACAATTTTTTCAATTAACATTAATATTTGCTCAAATTCAAAACCGCCAGCAACAGGTGTTCCTGTGCTCGGGCAAAGTTTTGGATCCAAACCGTCAATATCAAAACTTAAATAAATTTCGTTTGGCAATTGTGCGATGATGTCGTTACAAATGCTTGTCCATGTTGCGCCATCCAATTGTCTGTGTTTAATATCTCTATCGAAAAAAGTATGCACTCTTCCGTTTGAATTTTTAATAATGTCGTATTCGGCCTGACAATAATCACGAATTCCAACTTGTACTAATTTAGAAACTTGAG
>JAYVZC010000454.1:0-2706 GCA_043783695.1 Bacteroidota bacterium | reverse complement strand
TTGTTGAACCAATTTATAATGCGGATATTATTTATATCTATGATTTGAAAGTGACAAATTACAATTCACTTTATTTTAACTATCAACCGAAACCTTTTGAGATGAAGGGAAGCACTCCAGCTTATAAAGAAACCAAAGAAAGTCCGAATAATATATTTGAGAAGGATTATGAGCAAACTGTTGCTGCCGACAAAATTTTAAAGTCGGGATTGTTTTATTTCAATAAAGGAAAATATAATAAAGCCTTGGCAGAATTTCAGTTGTTATTAGAGGCGAATCCAAACGATGTTAATTCTTTATTCTATAGTGCAGTAGCTTATTATCAGATCGGAAAATACGACCGTACAATTAAAAATCTGGAAACAGTTTTAAAAAATGCAAACAATGTTTTTCATCCGGAAGCGAAATGGAATTTAGCATTATCGAATTTGAAAATTGGTGAAAAAGGAAAAGCAAAACAGTTGCTAATTGAAATCGTAACCGAAAAAGGATTTTATTCCAAACGTGCTGCTGATAAGTTGAAAGTGTTTTAGTCTTCCCAAATTATATGCACTTCGATAGTGTCTGCTACAACGCAGAATGCTCAGTGTGACGCCTCAAACGTCAGTCTGAGTGGAGTCGACTCCGCTCACCATAAACTCAGTCGAAGACTTTTTAATAACTCCTCACTTTAAGTCTTGATTCTAATCCTATCTTTGTCGTCACAAAATTACTATCGTGAATACAAAGATTATTAATTGGATTATTTTAATTGCACTGGCACTTACTTGGGGAAGCTCCTTCATTCTGATGAAACGCGGAATGGATGTTTATTCAAGTGAAGAAGTAGCAGCATTAAGAATATTCATCGCCTTTCTATTTTTATCGCCTCTCATTTTTAAGCATGTTAAAAAACCTTTGTTAAAACATTGGAAAGGATTTTTAGGAATGGGAGTTCTTGGAAATCTTATTCCTGCATTTTTATTTACAAAAGCAGAAACAGGAATCAGTAGTTCACTTACTGGAATGTTAAATTCGCTCACCCCATTATTCACTTTACTTTTAGGAGTATTGCTTTTCAAAACAAAAACCAGATGGGTAAATGTGGTTGGAATTCTCATCGGATTTTTTGCAGCCATTGGATTATTAATGGTAGGGAAATCCGAAAACATGAGCAACAATTTATTGTTTGGTTTATTTGTAGTACTTGCCACCATTTGTTATGCCTTGAGTGTAAACATTATTAAAAAAGAGTTGAATGAAGTCAATTCCATCACCGCAACAGTTTGGGCGATGATGTTTATTGGTCCTTTAGCAGGAATTTATCTTTTCGGATGCACAGATTTCACCACAAAACTGGTCTCAAACTCAATGGCTTATAGCAGTTTGGGTTATATTGTGATTTTGGCCGTATTCGGGACGGCTTTGTCGGTAATTGTGTTTAATGTCCTTATTCGTAATACAAATGCTCTTTTTGCATCCTCAGTTACCTACTTAATTCCGATAGTGGCTTTGGTTTGGGGAATTTTGGACGGGGAAGATGTACAAGTGCTTCATTTTTTGTGGATTATACTCATTTTGCTGGGAGTGTATTTGGTCAATAAGAAGGCGACCTCTCCCCAACCCCTCCCCAAAGGGAAGGGGCTTTAGACACAACAATGTCTGTAAATACGAGAGAAAACAACATTTTTTCCATAAAACCTTTGCCACATTCAAATAAATTCTTAATTTCGTGCCCCCAAGAAAATAATTGCTTGGGTAGTATAAACAAATAAAACCCTATACAATGTATGCAATCGTAGAAATAGCAGGGCAACAATTTAAGGTTGAACGTGGAGTTAAAGTTTACGTACACCGCCTAGATGCTAACGAAGGGGCTAAAGTTGAATTCGACAAAGTTTTGTTGGTTGACAATGGCGGAAAAGTTCAAATAGGAACTCCTTCAATTGAAGGTGCAAAAGTAGCTGCAACAGTACTTTCGCATCTTAAAGGTGACAAGGTCATCGTATTTAAAAAGAAACGCAGAAAAGGTTACCAAAAATCAAATGGTCACCGTCAGCAATTGACTCAAATTCTTGTACAAGGAATTTTAGGAAAAGGCGAAACGTTGAAAGATGAAATTAAGGTAGAAAAAAAAGCGCCTAAAGCAGAAGCTCCAGTAACTGAAGTGAAAGCTAAAAAAGCAGCTCCTAAAAAAGCAGCAGCAAAGTCTGAAGAGGCTCCTGCAAAAAAGAAAGCAGCTCCTAAAAAAGCAGCTAAAAAAACAGAGGAATAATAAAAGGGAATAGGCAATAGGCAGTAGGCAATTAGGGAAACCAAATCGTTTATAAAGCCAAAACCAATTTTCAATTTTTAATATTTTAACTTAAAAAGAAATGGCACATAAAAAAGGTGCGGGTAGTTCTAAGAACGGTCGCGAATCTCAAAGTAAACGTTTAGGCGTTAAAATTTTTGGTGGTCAATTAGCTATCTCCGGGAACATTATTGTTCGCCAAAGAGGGACTAAACACAATCCAGGTGAAAACGTGGGTATTGGTAAAGACCATACTTTATTTGCATTAGTAGATGGTACAGTACAATTTAAAAAGAAACGCGATGATAGATCGTTTGTTTCGGTTGTTCCGTTCGCTACTGAAGCATAATAATAATTATAAGTATAAAAATACTCCCTGCTTCTTATTGAGGTTGGGAGTTTTTTATTTAGGGATTCGAGAATTTCAGATTTCA
>JAYVZC010000453.1:0-2711 GCA_043783695.1 Bacteroidota bacterium | reverse complement strand
TCCATTTCTTTTTAGGCTTCTTGTAATTTGCATTCCCCATATTTGTGAATCTGTGTTTGGAAAACGCAATGCTGAAAAAGGAATTTTAATTTCCACACTCCAACCTTTGTCGTTCATTTTTACTGCACTTTCCCAAACAGCATTATATAAGTAATCCGAAAAACGAGCATCACTTTGAACCCCTGACGCACTTACTGATAAATCAAATGCATCTTGTTGGGTATTGTAAGTATCAAAAACAATTCTAAAATTATCAGCATTTAATTGGTCATCTCTATTTCCTAATTGTTTACATATACTATCCGGACAAGAATCAAAAAGTATTGCTCCGATATATATAGCGGAGTTGTCGTATACAATTTTCACTTCTGTTTTTTGAGAAGGACCAGCACCATAATTCGGAAAATTTTGTGAAAAATCAGAAACAATTTGAACGTTTTTCCAAGTTTCATCATCTAATATTCCATCAATTTTTGGTGTTGTTAAAGCACGAGTAGTAGTATATTCTTTTCTTTTAGGAATAGAGTCGTTTTGAGCAATTGTAAATTGACTCAGCAATAATAGTAAAAACAGAATGTATAGGGGATGTTTCATATAAATATAAATGTATGCTTAAAAACAAACGTCTCAAATGTAAATTTAATAAGCGGTAAATTTAGTATTTTAACGGCTTTTAACTAATATAATGGTATCTGGAATAATTACATATATGCTTTCGGTATAAGTTATGCTTTTGCCTTTATGACTATGCTGAAATACTTTTTTGGAACTTCATTATTCACTATGTACTCAGCGGTAATTATTTGTTTGGAGTAAATGGCACATAAAGTATTTGAAACTCGATAAAGGTTATTGATTTTATCAGCGGGAGTTCCACCTAATATTCCTTTTAATACATCCCAACGAATATCAGAAGGGTTATTCCCGTAATCGTGCCATACTATAATAGAGTGTTCATCTTTTAATAAATTGAATGCATTGGCTGTATCGCTTTTTACACTTTCGTAATGATGATCGCCATCAATAAATATCAAATCAAATTTTTGATTTAACGCAGCGTAATTATAAGTAAGAGAATTTCCTTGCAAATGTGTTACGTTTTTTAAGTCTTTAGAAAAATGACGATGAAGGTTCACATAGTTTTTATCTAAACCCATTTGCAGCATGGTTTCATCGGGCAAATTAAGTGTAACACAATTTTTTGCAATACATGCAACATTGGAAACACTTTCGCCACGCCAAGTTCCTATTTCAAAATAATCACAATTGGGTTTTGATGCTGCCAGTCCTTTTAGTAAAGCTAAGTCGATAGGTGTGGAGCCTCCATCTAAAGCGGCATAGGGTTCAACAGTAATATCAAAATTTGGAAGCAATTGCGTAATTTCAACTGTTTTCAATCCTTTTGGTAAATTATATTTATTTACTACTTCGTATTTATTTACATTATCATCGTCCAACACTTTATTAAGTAGTGACGGTTGTTTTAATATTAATAAAATTACTTTAAATAGTTTAGATAATTTGCTCATATGATGGCACCCAGATGGCGCTGATAAAAAGGATTTATACTGATTTTTTTATTTTTAATTAAACATCGTTTCGCTTTAGCGAAAAAATCATACTTTTTATTTATACAACAAAATATAAAATCATTTTGAATCATAAGCATCATAAAAAATCTGTGTTCCGATTTGTTTTAATGCGCACATCATTTTTTTGCTAATATACGCTGATACAAATCAACAAATTTTTCTCCAACCTTTTCGTAACTGAAATTATTAATTGCATAGGTACTCAATTCTGTTGAATTATATTTTTCTGCTTTAATATTATCGATGACTTTATTTAATGCATTTAACAAAGCAGTTTCATCAAGAGGCTTAACTAAAATTCCTAAATTTTCAGTAATATGTTCGGGTATGCCGCCTACTGTGGAAGATACAATTGGAATTCCACTTGCCAAGGCTTCCACCAGTACACAAGGAAGATTTTCGTAATTAGAAAAAAGCAGAAAACAATCGGCAGTACGCATAATTTCTGCTACTTCAAAAGTTGTTTTTGTGCCATCAAAAAAAGCGAAAGTATTTAAGATATTTAAATTCTTTGCTGTTTTAATGTGGGGACTAGCATCACCATCACCAAGGAACCAAATTTCAAAATCGTAACGAAGCGTAGATAGTTTTTCGGTAACACATAACATTCCCGAAATATTTTTATGTGCATCATCTAAAGTGGAGATGTGGATAATTTTAATCTTATCTCTTTTTGTTTTTTCTTTTATGGGATAAAATATTTTTGTATCGGTCGCATTATAAATAATTTCATACTTAGTATCAAAACCATGATTCAACATTGCATTGCGCAAATTCGTTGAGACAGGTGTTATGCAGTTGGCATTACGTGCTATCTTTTTAGAAAGCATTTTTTGCATTCCAAATTGTTTTGTATTTTTTGATGGTAAATAACCTGTCCAATGTTCGGTAATGATGTACGGAATATGTTTAAATTTTTTTAGGTACCAAGCAATGATTCCTGCCGGATATAAAATATTGTGGTGAACCAAATCAATTCCTGCCTGTCTATCTACGTTAGTCTGGTTGGCATTAGACAGATTGCTAAATTTTTGATTCGCAATTTTCAACCCAATCAAATGTGCTTTGATATAGCGTCTAGCTTTTTGGATTTGTGATAAAATGGGAATAAAATGTTCT
>JAYVZC010000452.1:0-2714 GCA_043783695.1 Bacteroidota bacterium | reverse complement strand
CCCATTAATTTTAAGGAATCATTATTTATAGAATCAACATCTGTTTTTATTTTATAATCAAATTGAAGTTTTTCTGCTTGGTCGCTATATTTTCCATTGATGTATACTTGTCCATCACGCACTTCTAATGTATCACCTGAAAGTCCAACGCAACGCTTGATATAAAATGTTCTTTGGTCAACAGGACGTTCATCTTCCATTGGCCAATTAAAAACAACAACATCGTTGTGTTCAATAGCTGGTGCACCGAATAATCGCATATATGGAATTTTTATCCAGTCGAGATAGGAATTCGCATTTTCGGTAAAAGGCATTCGTTGATGAGCAAATGGAAATGCAATAGGCGTAATTGGAATTCGAGGACCGTAACTTAATTTACTGACAATAATATAATCGCCTGTAAGTAGCGTTTGTTCCATAGAAGGAGATGGAATGGTAAATGCTTCGAAAAAAAATATTCGAAAAAATAATATTGTAAAAAAAGCAAATAGTATTGCTTTGATCCAATCTTTTATTGTTGATTTTTTTATCAAAATATTTTTATTTCTTGCTTATCTATAAACAGAGGTTTATTTCTTTCCAATTTTCGCTTTTCGTTTATTTTTAAAATAAACAAACCCTGTAATTCCAAGTACAATTAAAATAAAATGTACTCTGTATGAACGCGATAAGCCATCAGTACTTACAAAACAGAAGAATCGTTCCCATCTAAATCTTCCTTTTTTAGAATCTAGTGTAAGAGATTTAATTAAGCCAACACTTCCTGCAACCGGATTTTTTGCCGGATCTTTTATGCTCATCCATACAAAAACAGGCTTCCCTACAATGTGATCTTCCGGTACAACTCCCCAATAACGAGAGTCAGCAGAGTTTTGACGGTTATCACCCATCATAAAATAATAATCCATTTTAAAAGTATAGGTTTTTGTTTCTGCACCATTAATAAAAATTTTATCTCCTTTTGTCTCTAATGTGTTAAGTTCGTAATTTACAATGATGCGATCGTACAATTTTATATTAGTCGTATCTATATTAACAGTGGTGTTTGCTTTAGGAATTACAAATGGCCCGAAATTATCATTATTCCATTTGATTGCAGGCGAATGCGGAAAAATTCTACTTTGATATTCGCCTTTCGGAGTGTTTTCTTTTACTGCAGAAATGACGTTTGATATTCCTTTTATTTTCGTAAGTGTAGACAAGGGCATGTTTATTAAATAATCCACAGTATCACCGGAAGCAGAAATGTTAGTAATGTATATTTCGTCTACATAAATGTCGTACTTATCAAGCAAGCGTTCATTCGGAATAATATTTACATTCGGATTATATTCTCCGAAAATAAAACCTTTTGTTTTTACAAAGTAGTGATATTGAGCATGTTCAGGTGTTTCAACATGCTTGTCATTAATATAAACTTCGCAATCTTTTATTTCTAATTTATCTCCGGCAATCGCAACACAGCGTTTAACATAGTTTTCACGTTTATCAACAGGACGAGCAACTACTTCGCCAATTGGCTCCATTTTCTCTCTTCCATTTTCAACTCCAGTTTTAATTAATGCATTTTGCTTATTGTATAAGCTGGATACATTAGCGTCTCTACAAATTTGATAATAACTTTGATTTTGATAATTCAATGCAACTGTGTCACCATCGGGATAATTAAACACAACTATATCGTTATTTTTCACGGAACCAAATCCCGGTAAACGGAAATAAGGAAGTTTAAACCATTCTAAATATGATTTAGTAGTTGCCGTTCCAGGTAATGTATGATGCACAAATGGAAATGAAAATGGCGTATTCGGAATCTTCGCTCCGTAACTAACTTTACTCACAAATAAATAATCTCCAACCATCATTGATTTTTCGAGTGAAGAAGTAGGAATTGTAAATGCCTCAAAAAAGAAAGTACGAATAACAGTTGCTGCAATTACTGCAAATACAATTGCTTCAGTCCATTCACGTGCAATAGAAGGTTTCTTTTTGCTTTGGTCTTCCGGTCCAACGTAAACAGTATCTTTTTGAAATCCTAAATAAGGTAAATAGATATATCCAACTAAAAATGCAATTGTTTTATCTTGAGAAGTTCTTTTGTTAAATACTTTTGCAGTATGCAAATACATTAATGCAACCATTAAAAAATTGACTCCTGGAGTAATGATTAAGAAGATCCACCACCATGGTTTTTTAATTATTTTAAGCCACACTATAAAGTTGTACAATGGAATAAATGCTTTCCAATTCTCTTGTCCTGCTAAAGGAAATAATTTCCATAAACCTATGATAGTTGTAATTGAAGCAATAATTAAAAATAAATAAGAAGTATCCATATGTTAGTTTAAAGTTTAAAATTAAAATTCAAAAGAAAAAGTTTTCGATACGATAAACGAATTTCCTGTTTTTTATTGTTTTACAATTGTTAATTAATGTGAATTTGCAAACACAGATTCGTAAACCTCCCTACCGCAGGCAGGTTCGTTTTTTATTTGTTATCCGTACCCAATAAATCGTTCATTCCAAATATTCCCTTTTTGTCTTTAACCCATTCTGCAGCAATTACAGCACCTAATGCAAAACCTTTACGACTGTGTGCAATGTGCGTTATGTTGATTTCATCAACAGCCGAACTGTAAGTTACAGTATGTGTTCCGGGAACTTCATCTATTCTTTTTGAAACAATTCCTAATTCGTTTTTATTATCCGTTAAA
>JAYVZC010000451.1:0-2719 GCA_043783695.1 Bacteroidota bacterium | reverse complement strand
AACGGTTTGCAGCTACCCGAAGGGCGGGACTTTTACCACAAAACTTGATTTGAAAAACTAATGTTTGATTAACCACAAAACTGTCTTTGGAACACGAACCCCCGCCTTTTGGGTAGGTGCTGTTATGCCTTTGTTGTTCTTTTCGGTCGTCTATTTGTCTGTCGTAGGTGCGGTTGGGCAGGCCATACTCTTTTGCAAGCTTTGGTTTGTGTGTCGGCTTGTGTGGCTTGTAAATGTGTATGACTGCGAAGCGTTGGCATTTTAATTTAGTACTTTAAAAACTATCAATTTAGCGTCTAATAGGTTCGCAGGATTGTTAGGGTCTTTCACTTTAACATTATTAATTGTCAAGTTTGGATTACCTAAATTTTCAACTCTATTTTTGCTGTCGTTTGGAAAAGAATTATATTTTGAAGTTGGAACAATTGCTACAAGTTCAAATTTATTGTCTGTTTGGGTGTGCAAATAATTGAAAACACGCCTTGGGTTTTGAATTTGCCACATTCCTCTAATTCTTAAATTGGTTATGCCTAATGGGTCAACTCGATTAACACGTCCTAATTCATTTGTTTCGGCTAATTCAACATTTGGAATTTCATTTATTCCGTCAGTTATTTTTTGTTTGATAACTTGATAGGTTTCGTGTTTTGCTGCATAAATATTCCCATAAACCATCCATAAGGAATTTGCACTTTCGTCATCCGTATGACCAACACAATAGATTAAATCTTTTTCAGTCCAATTCTCACAAGTCCGACACTCTTGAGTAATCATTGTGCTGTTAGCTTGAATATTTGATTTCGGATAGGAACTATTTAAAGCTAAATCACTATTTGCACTTTGAGTTTTCTTTACCTCTATTGCATCACCTTGTCTAATCATAATATCGGGTGGATGATTTTGATTGCCGAGCCAAGAAAATACTTCATTGTATCTCGTCATTCTTTCTTGTTCGTCTGTTGCGTGAATAAGATTTGCGAAAGCATCTTTTACAAATATTTCCAATGCCTCGCCAACATTATTTGCTCTGTTTCTTCCAGAGTAATGATTTCTAATTTCAAGAATTGGGTTATTCGCAATATTTACAATTGCTTCTAAAATATTTGTCATACTGCTACTGCTTCTTTTCTTGTTATTTTAATTTGATTTTTGTTTTCATTTTCTAATAGCTGTTGTTTAATACTTTCAGCTAAAAATTTGGCGAAATTAACTGGAACGGCATTACCTATCATTTTATATCCCGCTGGAACACTTGTGTAATGGAAAATAAAATCGTCTGGAAATGTCTGAATTCTTGCACATTCTCTTACGCTTAATCTCCTATATAAGTGTTCACTGCCTGGAACAAAAATTCTAATGTTTTGCTCTATAAATTTCATTTTTGGTGCTTGAGGATGAATTGGAGCGTGTCTTCCACCTGCTTGAATTGTAAATGATTGTTCGTCCCAACTTCTAACTCTATTTCTTGACATAAAAATTGAAGAGAAATCACCTATCATATATTCGTGATTAGGGATATCACATTTCTCTCCATTAGTTTTATTGTAAGACAATGCTGGTAAAGCATTGTCTTTTAAATCAAAGATTTTTTCCTGTAGCGTTATTTTTGGAAAATTTTGTTTTGGAAATTTGAATGTAAAATTCAAATCTTTGCGTATTCCAATAAAGAAAACTCGTTTTCTGTCTTGTGGCACATTGTAATCACAAGCATTAAGCATTTCAAAAGATAACTCATAGCCAATGCCTGTATTTCTAAATAATTCTTTGATGTTATTTAAAGCACTAGAATGTCTATCAAGTAGCATTCCGCTTACATTTTCAGCGAGAAAGAATTTTGGTTGTTTAGCTTCTAAAATTCTTATGAAGTCAAAAAATAATTGCCCTCTTTTGTCTTCAATGCCTTTCATTGCACCTGCTTCACTCCAACTTTGACAAGGTGGACCGCCAATAATTCCATCACATTCAGGAACATCATCAGCAGGAATATTTACTAAACTCCTTCTGTCAAGATTTGTGTGAGGATGGTTTTTCTCGTATGTTTCCCAAATTTCTTTGTCGTATTCGTTTGCCCAAATAACATTGAAACCTGCTTTTTGAAAACCAAGGTCAAGACCGCCTGCACCTGCGAAAAATGAAACTATATTCATATTGTTGTAAGTTTTTTAGATTTTAAATATTCTACTTTTTGTTCGGCAAGAATTAATGTGTCGTTGTCGCAATTATTATCGTAAAGTTTTTTTGCAATTACATCACTGAAAAATTCTGTCCGAAGAATTGAAATGTCCAAGTTGAAAATGTCCGCCAAAAGAACCAATCTTTTTTCGTCAAATTCTCGCTTGTTATTTTCAATTTTACTTAGGTTGGCAGAGTCCAAGTCAAGTTGGGCCGCCAGTTGGGTCAACGTTAGATTGTGTTCTGTCCTAAGTTGTTTGATATACTCTCCAAATGTTTCTTTCATTTGACTTGTCATTTTTTGACAAATATAAAATATTATTCTGAATATTCTGTCGTGCGGTGGAAAAATTTTAGCTCTTTTGGTTGCGAAGCGGTCGCCTGTGTGTCGGGCAACCAAATGTGCTAAAATGTGCGGTCGGCTGTCTTTTTACAATGAGGCATAACATTGTTTATACCCGCCACACCCTATCGCTTATCTACCCGTTTCGAGGTAGATAAGCGCCATAGCATGGCGGTTATCTCTTTGTCAAATGTAATCATATTT
>JAYVZC010000450.1:0-2720 GCA_043783695.1 Bacteroidota bacterium | reverse complement strand
TCAAGGACTGCAACTGATACGTTTTGAAGAATATGCAAAAGATTTATCGGACACCTACAAACGACTTGAAAATGATACCATTCAATTACCAATGAGTTTTACTTTAATAGCAAAAAAAGTATGAAACGAAAAATAACTACCGCCAACAGCGGTCTGGCAATAAACAGAAATAAAACATTGACTTTTAGACGTTCAAAATGAATAAAATAAAATACATATTGATAATTTTAGTCTTTGCTTTTTTCAGTGTATTGATAAATTCCTGTACAGATAACCCCAAAAAGGACAATAAACAAGTAAATAAAACAAGTATGACAAAAGCATATAATCCAGTTGTATATTTTGAAATTCCGGTAACCAACATTGACAGAGCAATGAAATTTTATACATCAGTCTTTAATTTCACTTTTGAAAGAACAGTAATTGACAAAAACGAAATGGCACTGTTTCCCTTTGCAGACGAAAATTCTGGAATTTCAGGAGCATTAGCAAAAGGAGAAATTTACAAGCCGACAAAAGACGGAGTTGTAATTTACTTCAATACAGAAAACATAGACAAGACTTTAAAATTAGCAACAGAAAACGGTGGACAGATTCTCTATCCAAAGACATCAAATGGTGACTTGGGTTTTGTTGCAGAATTTGAAGACAGCGAAGGAAACCGAATTGCGTTACATCAATCCGTAAAATGACAACGAATGAAGAAAAAATAACCGCTAACATTGAAAACATCCGCTGACATAAGACAACTTTACACGCCTATCCAACCGACCGTTAAACAATCTGCTGACAATGTAACTTATCACGAATTTTTGCCTGACATCAGGCTTCAAAATTTCATATATTGTTATTGGCAACTCAAAACCACACAGACACTTTCGGAGCAATTTAATTACCGGGTCGTAGCAGACGGTTGTATTGACATCTTTTTTGATCTCAATAATCCACAAGATAATTTCGTAATGGGGTTTTGCAAAAAATATACAGAGTTTCCGCTTGCCAATACATTCAATTATATTGGTGTTAGGTTTTTGCCGACAATGTTTCCGCAGCTTTTCAAAATAAATGCTTCTGGGCTAAGCAATCGTTTTGAGCAACTCAGTTTAGTTATTCCGGGCACATCTCTTTTCATCAAAGACAGCTTCAGTCCAAGGCAGAGCACAGAAGAAATAAAAGCATTGTTTGACAACTATTTTCTTAACCTGATTTCAAAAACAACATTTGACAACGATAGCAGACTTTACGAAGCAATAGAAATCATTCTGAAAAACTTTGGGGTGGTTGACGTTGAAAAAGACTTGAACACAGGCATTAGTTCACGACAACTACGCAGACTTTTTGAATTTTACATTGGCGACACCGCAAAGACTTTCAGTAAGGTTGTTCGTTTTCAAAATATTCTTCGTGCAAAACCATCTTCGCAAAGTTTAAGGGAGAACAAACTCTTTTTTGACATTGGCTATTACGACCAAGCTCATTTTATCAAAGAGTTTAAAAACTTTTACGGAGTTACGCCAAGCAAAGCATTTGGCAGGTAAACTTTGTCCGATTTTTACAATGATAGGTTTGTGAAAGATTAGAATTTTGTATCGTTAAACTAAAAAAAATGAAACGATTACTTACCATTCTAACAGTAGTTTGCCTGACCGCAAACGCTTATTCACAAACAAGCCCGATAGCTATCGGGACAACAACTAAAAATCCAAACAAAATGAAATTAAACGCAGGAATCATCACATCAAAATTGGCAGAGAGCAAGGCTTTTTATACCAAGACATTAGGTTTTGGTGTAACATTTGAAAATGAGTTTTATCTCTTGTTACACACTCCAAACCATGAAGCAGAAATCAGTTTTTTGCTTCCTAACCATCCATCCCAACTCCCCTATTATCACAATCCGTTTCAAGGGAAAGGAATATATTTTACCATCGAAGTGGATAATGTTGATGCAGTATATGACGAAATGAAAAAGAAGCGTGTCGAAATAAAAGTTGACATCCGGAACGAATTTTGGGGAGACAGGCATTTTTCAATTGAAGACCCGAATGGCGTGATTATTGACTTTGTAAAATATACACCACCACAAGGCAAGTAATATGAAAACGCAATTTTCAAATAGTTTGAAAGGCGCAAAAAATATTGGAGCAACTATTGAGAAACGTCTAAACGAAATAGGCGTTTTCTCTCTTACAGACCTTGCTCAAATAACACCTGTAAAAGCGTATCAAAATATTTGCAATCAGCATCCCAATAAGACATTTCCTATTTGTTATTATCTGTATTCCTTGCAAGGAGCATTACTTGACTTGCATTGGGACGACTTACCTGCCGACTTGAAAACCGAATTACGAAAACAAGTTGGACGATGAAGAGGCACTTATGCCTGGCGGTTTGGTGTTATGCTGGCTGGCGAAATAACATTCGGCTCAGTACTACTATCAGCTAATGTCTGGCAGAGGTAATTCTATTCGGCATTTTTTCTTATCTTCATCATCAGCAATTTTATTGGGCTTCGGTTTCAGGCTTGAGGTAACACCGAAAACCAACCCTTCGCCATGCCCTGTACGTTAGCGAAACCCCATGACGACACAGACGAATTCAATAACTTGATGCACCAAATGATAAATGCTGTATCACGAACACCAAATAACACAATCACTATCTGACTATATCCAGTCCATTTGGGCAATGGAATCAGAAAATGATGCCGATGTTTATCC
>JAYVZC010000449.1:0-14839 GCA_043783695.1 Bacteroidota bacterium | reverse complement strand
AATCTTAAAATCAAAACCAAACATTTTTTCTGTTTGTTGCGTTTCTGCTTTGATACGTGCTTTTACAATATCCTGTATAGTTTCAGGGTTGTTCGCAGCTTTGTATAAAATGCTTTTTAGTTGTTTTACTTGTAGCTCAGTTAGTTTATCTTTTTTTGTCAAATATTTTGTTGCTGTTTCAATATTCTCTGAACTTCCTGTAAATTTTGCATATTCTTCTTGTGCAATATTAAGTGCAGCTGAATTTATTGTATCGCCCTCCACAATATGGGTGTTGGATTTCCAGTCTGCTTCATTAGAAATTACACTTAATTCCTGATATTTTTTATTGTATCCATCAAGATAAGTTTGAACACTGTCTTGTATTGACTTGTTAGCACTTTGGTTAGCATTTTGGTCGTTTCCACATGAATAGATAAGTAAGAAAGCAGACAGAATGATTAGAATTTTTTTCATAATTATTATTTTTTGAATGACAAATGTAGAATTTTTTTACGAAGTCAGCAGAACAACCTGATACTAGCTTTAAGATTAATTGTTAACTTTGCTTTATTATGTCTTTAAACAATAAAAAAGTAATTATTGTAGCACCTGCATTCCCTTTGAGGGGTGGGATTGCGAACTCGAATGAATCATTTTGTCGAGCAATGAATATAGCCGGAATAGATGCTAAAGTAATCTCTTTTTCACTGCAGTATCCCAATTTTTTATTTCCTGGAAAAACACAATATGATACAGGAAAAGGTCCTCAAGATATTGTAATAGAAACAAAAATAAATTCTATTAACCCTTTTAATTGGCTGAAAGTTGCACGACAAATAAAAAAGGAAAGCCCTTCTTATGTTGTATTTCGTTATTGGCTTCCATTTATGGGTCCATGTTTGGGTACAATTGCTAAATACGTAAAAAGGGGCACTAATATCAAGACAATCGCTATTTTAGACAATATTATTCCTCACGAAAAAAGATTAGGAGATCGTACATTAACCAATTATTTTGTAAAACAATGCGATGGCTTTATTGCTATGTCACAATCGGTATTAACTGATTTGAAACAATTTACCAATTCAAAAAATATGACTATTTCTCCTCTGCCGATTAATGATAATTTTGGTGAGAAGCTAGATAAATCAGTTGCATTAGAATATTTAAATTTAAATGCTATTGATAAACATCTATTATTTTTTGGGTTTATTCGTAAATACAAAGGGTTGGATTTATTATTGGAAGCAATGGCCGATGTACGGATAAAACAATTAAATGTTAAATTGATTGTTGCTGGCGAATATTATGATGACCCTAGTCCTTACAACGAAATCATTAAAAAAAATGGCTTGGAAAACACTATTATATTAAAAACAGATTATATTTCTTCAGAAGAGGTACGTTATTATTTTTGTGCTGTAGATATGGTTGTTCAGCCTTATAGAACTGCGACTCAAAGTGCTGTAACACAAATAGCCTACCATTTCGAAAAGCCAATGTTGGTTACTAACGTGGGAGGTTTGTCCGAAATTGTACCGCATAATAAGGTGGGATATGTAACCGAAGTTAACGCCCAATCGGTTGCTGATGCTATTGTTGATTTTTATTCTAATAATAGAGAACAAGAATTTACTGCAAATACCGTTATAGAAAAGAAACGTTTTTTATGGAGTAGCTTTGTAAATGAAGTGGAGAAGCTTTATAAGCAGTTATAAATAACACTATCAACTCCAAACTTTCTAACTTGCTTTGTGGCTTAATATTTGAAAACCCTCCTTTAATTTTCGTATTTTTGTACCTTAATTTATAAGCAAAAAGGAAAAAAGAGATGTATCTTTTCTCAACTTTTGCGTTTATATTAAAAACTAATCCTTAATGCTATGAAAAAATCGTTTTTAATTGTTTTTGGAATGTTATTTTTCGCTACAACCTTTGCACAAGATGCTCCAAATACAATAGATGCAGCGGGTAAAAAACAGGGTCATTGGATTAAGTATGACGAAGACCATAAAAAGATTTATGATGGAAATTTTGTAAACAATATCCCTGTTGGAACGTTTACGTATTACTATGATAGTGGAATTCCTTGGTCGATTTCAATGTTTTCTCAAAATGGTACAGTTGTTCGTACAAAAATGTTTGATGCGGGAGGAAAATTAACTGGTGAAGGAAAATATGTAAATGAGAAAAAAGATAGTATTTGGAAATTTTATAATCAAGATGGAAAGCTACTGTCGGATGAAGTGTATACGCTTGGAGTAAAAAATGGTACCGCAAGGGTATATTATACAAACGGACAAATTTCTGAGGAAAAAAACTGGAAAAATGGCGTTTTGGATGGCGTTTGTAAAAAATATTTTGAAAGCGGACAAATAAAATATTCAGGAGCTTATTTAAAAAACAAAGTAGAAGGGAAAGTAGTTTATTATTATGCAACAGGAAAAATAGATGCAGAAGGAATATATGTAAACGATTTAAAAAATGGTCCTTGGAAATATTATAAAGAAGATGGAACAGCTTTAAGAACAGACACCTATACAAACGGAAAAATGATAGATAGTACGGATAAAAATAAAGACAGAGACTCTATAAGTAAAGAACAGCAGGCCGAAGAGAAAAAGAATTCGCAGCAGTTTGAGATAAAAGACCCATACCAAGAAAATTATCATCCCGAGAATTAATGAGTAAAAAAGGAAAAGTATTATTGGCAATGAGCGGTGGAATTGATAGTTCCATCGCTGCCTTGTTATTACACGAGCAAGGATACGATGTAGTTGGAATTACCATGAAAACATGGGACTATGCATCTTCAGGTGGAGCAACAAAAGAAACAGGTTGTTGTAGTTTAGATTCGATCAACGATGCTCGTATGTTGGCTGTGAATCTTGGTTTCCCACATTTTATTCTAGATATCCGCCAAGAATTCGGAAATTATATCATCGATAATTTTGTTGAAGAATATATTGCCGGTCGTACTCCAAACCCTTGTGTATTGTGCAATACACATATCAAGTGGGAAGCATTGTTGAAGCGTGCAGATATGTTGGAATGTGATTTTATAGCAACAGGGCACTATGCTCGTATTCGAGAAGAGAACAACCGTTTTGTAGTTTCCAGAGGCTTGGATACCAATAAAGATCAATCTTATGTACTTTGGGGATTGACTCAAGAAAGTTTAAAACGTACTCTTTTTCCTCTGCAAAATTATCGCAAATCGGAAATCAAACAAATGGCTATTGATAACGGATATGTTGATTTAGCTAATAAAAGCGAGAGTTATGAAATATGTTTTGTGCCCGATAACGATTATCGCGGTTTTTTGAAACGTAAAGTAGATGGCTTGGAAGAGCGTGTTGCCGGAGGAAATTTTGTAGATAGAACCGGGCGTATTTTAGGGAAACATAAAGGGTATCCTTTTTATACTGTCGGTCAGCGTAAAGGGTTGGAAATAGCAGTTGGTGAGCCTTTGCACGTTTTGGAAATTGTTCCTGAAACAAATACTGTCGTATTGGGAACAAAAGAAGATTTAGAGCAACAGCAAATGATAGTTGGAAAATACAATTTAATCAAATACGCTTCTTTGCCTGATACAATTGAATTGCTTACAAAAATTCGTTACAAAGATCCAGGTTCAATGGCAACGGTTTCGCATTTGAATAATAAATTAAATGTGTTGTTTCAGAATCCCGTTTCAGCAGTAGCTCCGGGGCAATCGGCCGTATTTTATGAAGGTGAGGATTTGGTTGGCGGTGGTATTATTGAGCGTCAGAAACCTATTCTTTTCTAGACAGTAATATTGCTAGATATTTAGCCACAGAGATCGTCTGCGACTATGTATACACAGCTCAAACTTGTAGCAGGATTAATTTTCTTTTCTCAACAAAATTTCTTAACTTAGCTGATGATTAAATCCGAACAAATGCAAAAAATTATAGGCTTTGCTTTTATTTTACTTATCATAATATCTGGTAGTTCTTCTTGTAAAAAGAAAGATGAACTTCCACCTGATATGGGTTATAATTATTTCCCCAATCAAGTAGGGAAATATGTGGTTTATGATGTGGATTCGTTTTATTATGGTGGTATTCCTACAATCATTGATACATTTAAGTTTCAAATCAAAGAAAAAATTCAATCAACTTATTTAGACAATCAAAACAGAACAACATTGCGATTAGAACGATACATTAGGAGTTACAATTCTTTAATTCCTTATAGTTCTTTGCCTTGGATTTTAAGAGATGTTTGGGCAGAAAATAGGACTGTTACTACTGCTGAGAAAGTGGAAGAGAATGTTCGTTTTATCAAATTGGCATTTGCAGTGAAAGAGGGACAAACTTGGGATGGAAATGCTCAAAATACAAATGGTGCTCAAACATATTCTTATCAGTTTTTTAATTTACCAAAAACAATTGGAGGCAATACATTTGATTCTGTTTTACAAGTGAATCAGCAGGATGATTTTTCAATTATTCATAAAACATATTATATCGAAAAATATGCAAAACGAACAGGTTTGGTTTATAAAGAGGCAATAAAGATTGAATCTCAACCTGATCCTAATTGGTCATCAGCAGTTACAGCAGCATTTTTAGGGCAACCAATTATGACTCGAGTTACTTCAGGTTTTCAATATACATATACTTATAATACATCCGGAACGGAATAATTATTATGCAAAAAATCATTTCTCTTTTATCCTTTTTATTGTTTTTGCAGTTTTCTTTTGCTCAATCCTCTAAAACTTATTTGATTGTTTTTAAAGACAAGAAAAATTCTACGTACTCAATCAATGATCCGAAAAAATTTCTTTCCGAAAAATCAATAGCTCGTAGACAAAGACAAAATATAATTATCAATGCAAGTGATCTACCTGTTAATCCTAATTATATCAGTGATGTAACAGCAATTGGTGTGATTGTAAAAAATCAATCAAAGTGGATGAATGCAGTTTCTGTTTCTTTAAATGATGAAAGTAAATTAGTAGAAATAAAAAAATTATCCTTCGTAAAAGAAATTATTCTCACTTCGGATGTTTTATCTCCCAAAATACATTCAACAAAATTTGATGAAGCAAACAAAACAAAATCTATTACACAAAATATTGTCACCCAGAGCGTAGTCGAAAGGGAAAAAATGCCAACTGTTTTAAATTACGGTCCATCCTTTTTCCAAGCCAATCAAATAGGAATAGATTGTATGCACAATGCAGGTTATATGGGGCAAGGGATGACAATTGCCGTATTAGATGCAGGATTTTATAAAGCAGATTCTCTTCCGGCTTTCGATAGTTTAAGAATCAATAATCAAATTTTAGGTACTAGAGATTTTGTTGCAGGTGGCACATTGGTGTTTGAAGATTATCCTCATGGTATGAATGTGCTTTCTTGTATGGGAGGAAATTTACCCGGACAATTAGTTGGAACGGCTCCGAAAGCAAAATTTTGGTTGTTACGTACCGAAGATGCGTTCACAGAAACATTACAAGAAGAAGTAAATTGGTTGGTAGGAGCAGAGTTTGCAGATAGTGTAGGAGCAGATGTGATAAATTCATCTTTAGGATATAGTAAATTTGATGGTGGTATTGGCGATCATTATTATTCGGATATGGATGGAAATACAACCATCATTTCAAACGCAGCAGATTGGGCAGTAGGTAAAGGAATTTTTGTTACAACCAGTGCAGGAAATTCCGGTGGTCCTCCTTGGTTTAAAATTACAGCTCCGGCAGATGCTGACAGTGCATTAACAATTGGTGCAGTTGATTCAGCTGGAGTAATTGCAGGATTTAGTTCACGCGGATTAACATTTGATGGAAGAATAAAACCCAATACTTGTGCTCGTGGAATAAAAGCGGTAATTGCTGCAAACGGTGGAGGAATAACAATTGCAGGCGGAACGTCTTTCTCTTCTCCCATAACTGCTGGTGCTGTTGCTTGTTTGTGGCAAGCAAATCCTACAGCTACAAATATGCAATTATTAAATGCTATTCAACAAAGTAGTAGTCAATATTTTCTTCCCGATTCCATTCAAGGATATGGCATTCCAAATTTTTGTAAAGCCGATTCTATTCTTGGATTTATTTTGAGTGTAAATACTGTTCAGTCTAATGAAGAAAGTTCTTTAGTTATTTATCCCAATCCATTTAATACAAATTTTGTGATCGATTTTTATTCCTCTAAAAAAGAAACAATTCTTATAGAATTATATGACATAACCGGAAAGAAATTGGCTATCGAAGAACGAGTTGTTTTGGCAAATACTCAGAATAAATTTTTTCTTTCAACTATTTCTACCATCGCTAAAGGTGTTTATACCATTCGTGTAATTGGTTTCGATAAAACATACACTTCTAAAATAATTAAACAATAAACGATTCACCTCTTCCTTATTTTTTTATGAAAAAAATTATTCTCCTATTTTTAATTTTCAATTTTTCAATTTCCAATTTTCTAAAAGCCGATGAAGGCATGTGGCTTCCATTGTTTTTAAAAGCAATGAACGAAGCCGATATGCAAAGTAAAGGTTTGAAATTGTCTGCCGAAGATATTTATAGTATCAACAAATCAAGTTTGAAAGATGCCATTGTTTCATTTGGTGGTGGTTGTACTGCCGAAATAATTTCCAATCAAGGATTAATGTTCACCAATCACCATTGTGGATTCGGACAAATTCAAGCACACAGTACTGTCGAAAACGATATGCTTACGAATGGATTTTGGGCAAAATCACAAGCTGAAGAATTACCGAATCCCGGTTTAACAGCAACCATTATTATTAGAATGGAAGATGTGACTTCAAAAGTTTTAGCGAATGTAGTTGCTGGAATGACTGATGCGGAGCGGGAGAAAAAAGTAAATGAAGCTATTACTATAATCACAAAAGAAGCAGTGAAAGACACGCATTACGGTGCTTATATTCGTCCGTTTTTTTACGGAAATGAATATTATATGTTTGTAACGGAAACTTTTAAAGATGTTCGTTTGGTTGGAGCTCCACCATCTTCCATCGGCAAATTTGGTGGAGATACTGATAATTGGGTATGGCCCCGACATACAGGAGATTTTTCTGTTTTTAGAATTTATGCAGATAAGGATAATAATCCTGCAGATTATTCTAAAGACAATGTTCCATACAAACCAAAATATGTTATTCCTATTTCTATAAAAGGAGTTGAAGAAAATGATTTTACGATGGTATATGGGTTTCCAGGGAGAACAACAGAGTATTTAAGTTCGTTTGGAGTGAACATTATTATGAATGAAAGCGATCCTGAAAAAGTGAAAATACGCGAATTGCGATTGAAGATTTGGGAGGAAGACATGAAAGTGAACGATAAAGTGCGAATTCAATATGCCGCTAAATATGCAGGATTGGCAAACTATTGGAAAAAATGGGAAGGTGAAGTGCGAGGTCTGAAAAAAGCAGATGCAATAAACAAGAAAAAATTATTTGAACAAGATTTTTTATTGAAAGTAAATACCGATGATGAAGCAAAAGGTAAATATGGAAATTTATTTTCTGATTTTGAAAAAACGTATTCCGAAATAAGTTCATGGAGTAAACAAAGAGATTTTCATTCAGAGGCTATTATGGGAATAGAAGCAGTAAGTGTTGCTAGCTACTTTAGAGTCTTGATAGATAGTTTAAACACAGGTAAAAAAGCCGCTGGTTGGCAAAAAAACATTGATAAAATTAAAGAAGATGTAATTGCGTTCTATAAAGATTTTAATGCTGTTACGGATGAAAAAATGTGTGCCACTATGCTAAAAACGTATGTTGATAATATCGATAAATCGCAACGAGCAGCCATATTTGCTGAGATTGATAAAAGGTATAAAGGCGATTTTAAAAAGTATGCACAGGACTTGTATTCTAAATCGATGTTTGTTTCTCAAGAGAAAGTAATTGCTGCTTTAGCTGATATGGATAAGAATTATAAAAAAATTCAAAAGGATCCAATTTTTAAATTGATGTACGGTTGTATGACAAAATATGTAACCGAAGTCCTTCCAAAATATATGGAGTTGGATGCAAAAATCACAAGTTTGAATCGCACGTACATGAAAGCAATGCGTGAGTTGATTACTAACAAAAAATATTATCCAGATGCAAACAGTACTTTGCGTGTGGCATATGGGAAAGTAAATGGCTACGAACCAATGGATGGTGTTCACTACAATTACTACACAACTTTAGAAGGAGTAATGGAAAAAGAGAATCCTAAAGTGGATGAATTTGTAGTTTCACCAAAATTGAAAGAATTGTATGTAAAAAAAGATTACGGGCAATACGCAAACAAAAAAGGAGAATTACCTGTTGCATTTTGTGCAAGCAATCACACAACAGGAGGAAACTCAGGAAGTCCTGTTTTTAACGGAGAAGGACAATTGATTGGAACCAACTTTGATAGAAACTGGGAAGGAACAATGAGTGATATCTTTTTTAATCCAGACCAAGTTAGAAACATTGTGTTAGATGTTAGATTCACTTTGTTTGTGATTGATAAATATGCAGGAGCAGGTTATTTACTTAATGAGATGAAGATTGTGAAATAAGTTATGACGATGCCCTTCGACTACGCTCAGGGTGACGTCATTAACAAACATCACATTTAGTGTCACCCTGAGCGTAGTAGAAGTGTTATATAAATAAAAAAATCTTAATTAGAACGTCACCTTGAGCGTAGTCGAAGGGCGATAAATAATAATCAAATAACCCACTTAACCCTTTTGAACGTAGAAATAATAACCATAGGTGACGAAATACTAATCGGTCAAATTGTTGACACGAACTCTGCTTTTATTAGTCAGCAACTGAATTTAAACGGAATAAGTGTGAAACAAATTTCTTCTGTTTCAGATAACCGTGAACATATTTTAAAAGCATTAGATGAAGCAAAAAGTCGTGCTGATATCATTTTGATTACTGGTGGACTTGGACCAACCAAAGACGACATCACAAAAAAAACACTTTGCGAATATTTTAATACCACTATGCGTTTTGATGAAGGAGCTTATCAGGATGTGGTAAATGTTTTTGCTACTTATGGAAAAGAGGTAACTCCAATTAACAGATTACAAGCTGAAGTTCCAGCTATTTGTGAAGTGATTCATAATTACAATGGAACAGCTCCTTGTATGTGGTTTGATGTGGAGGGCAAAATATTTGTTTCCATGCCTGGCGTTCCTTATGAAATGAAAGTGCTTTTGAAGGAACAGATTATTCCTAAATTAAAAGAACATTTTAAATTTCCTACTATTTTTCACAAGACAGTCTTAACACAAGGAATAGGAGAGTCGGCATTGTCTGAATTAATTTCTGATTGGGAAGATAATTTGGCTGCTGTAAATATTAAATTGGCGTATTTGCCTTCACCTGGAATGGTGCGTTTGCGTTTGAGCACAAAAGGAGAAGATGATAAAATGCTTATTAAAAATGTAGAGAAGAAAATTGATGAATTAAAATTAATTATCTCTGAATATATTTATGGCTATGAAATATTTGGAGAAGAAAGAGAAAGCTTGGAAATGATGGTTGGGAAATTGTTAAGAGAGAAAAAGAAAACTATTTCAACAGCAGAAAGCTGCACAGGTGGATATATTTCGCATTTGCTTACCAAAGTTGCCGGAAGTTCAGATTATTATATTGGCTCCGTTATTTCTTATGCTTACGAGATCAAAGAAACGGAGCTAGGTGTTCCACACGATATTATTTTAAAGCACGGAGCAGTCTCTCAACCTGTTGTCGAACAAATGGCAAAAGCAATCCGTGAAAAATACAAAACCGATTATTCTATTTCTGCATCAGGAATTGCGGGTCCGGGTGGTGGAACAGAGGAGAAGCCGGTTGGAACTGTTTGGGTGGCTATTGCAACGCCTACAAAAATTATTTCAGAAAAATTTCTATTTGGAAATAACCGAGAACGCAATATTCAAAAAACTGCAAATGTTGCTTTGAATATGTTGAAGAAAGAGTTGGAGGGGTAGGGGTTTGGGCTTTACTCTATTTATAAGCTTGAATTAATACTTCAGTTGGAATTTTCAAACTGTCATGAAGCAGTCGAATCATTTCAAGTGTTAATTTTCTTTTCTTGTTCAATATTTCACTTGCGCGACTCTTGAGTCCAACAACATTTGCTAAATCCGTCTGAGTATATCCCATTTGTTCCATTCTGAATTTTATGGCTTCAATTGGATCAGGAAATCCAACAGGGAAATGTTCGTCTTCATACTTCTCGATTAAAATTCCTAATATTTCAAGCTCATCTCCTTCACGTGAACCTTTCTTCGCGTCAAATATTAATTCGAGTCTTTCCAAAGCGTTTTGGTAGTCCTTTTTATTTTTGATTGGTTTTATTGTCATAAGTTCTAAATTTTAGTAGCATCTATTTTGTCGTATTCGGCATGTGTTCCTATGAACCGAATCCAAATCATATGGTAATCATAATTTATTTTTACTATGAGTCGATATTTATTTCCTTTTATATTAAAAACAACTCGATTGTTTGCTAAAAAACTTGTGCTAGGATATTCTTTTTTAATCTCTTTTGGACTTTTCCATTCAGCAACATTTGTTTCTTGAAACCACGATTTCAATTGTTGTTGGCTGTCTGAATGTTTCTCCCAAAACTCTCGCAGTATTTTCTTGGAAATTATTCTCAATTTGTCTTTCTTTTGACAAATATACGAAAAGTTCCCGAATTGGGAAATTGTTTAGTGAATATTTTCATTGTGGATTTTGGCATAATCGTTAATGGTGTGTAGCATACAGTAGTTGACGTTTGGACCACTACTGAGCATAAGCACAAAAAGCTATTCGTGAAAAATACAAAACGGATTATTCCATTTCTGCTTCAGGAATTGCGGGTCCGGGTGGTGGAACAGAGGAGAAGCCTGTAGGAACAGTTTGGGTAGCGATTGCAACACCAACAAAAGTTATTTCAGAAAAATTTCTTTTTGGAAATAACCGTGAACGCAACATTCAAAAAACTGCGAATGTTGCTTTAAATATGTTGAAGAAAGAGCTGGAAGGGTAGCCTTTATAAATTTGCCCTCGGCCTATTAAAAATGGTAAATGACACCTTTGCCGATTTTGGAATTTTATTTTCCTTAGGCATTGTCTTTAATTCCGTCTAAAGAAATCCTTCTAAGTGTCAAAATTTCCTTGTTTCGTATTATTGTATTATGAGTTTTCCTGATGAAATAAATTGATTCTTATTTTTTACTTGATAGAAATACATTCCGCTTGGTAAATTGTCTCTTGAGATTTCAGTTTTAGAACTTGAAATTTCATACTGTTTTACCTCTTTTCCAAACAAATCAAAAATCGTCAATTCGTAATTTTTTATTATTCCGTCTGTAATTTCTATGGTTGTGGAATTACTAAAAGGATTTGGATAAATTTTAACTTTAACATTTACGCTCTCTTCTTTTTGAGAAATACCAAGTGGATTACTCCAACTATAAAACACAGGCACTTTATTTGTGAGCATTATAGTATGGTTTGTAGTTACGGTATAAGTTGTTTGATCAATAGTTGTGTCGCTAGCTAGTATGGGTATGTCCCAGGTATAAAGTGTTCCACTTCCACTAACTATTATACTGTCTGTTGTATTTGTTGACCAAGCAGCATGGATAGCCATTGGCTCAATTTCATAATGGTACAGATTAGGGTTCGCTTCCGTTATACTTACAACGGAGTCTGCCTGAATATTTGTGAAAATATTTTTTGCCAAAAATCTATAAGTAAAATAAGAAGGGCGTTTTAAATATTGTCCGCCAACTATAGTACTATCTAATAAATCCATATCGCCAAAGGAAGCATTGAACGAAAGGTATTCTGGTGAAATGTGCCATGAAAGTCGATTTATTTTATTTGCTAAACCGGTTAGATAATAGTAAACAACATAAGAAGAGTTCCATCTTGTTAATTCTGCTTGAGTAGCAGATATTTCGCACAAATCACAGAAAGGACCACCCCCTTCTAAAAAATCAATAGGCTTAGTTACATTGGCAGAATCACGCAACCACTTTACAGTTGCAGGAATATACTTCCATCGGCCGTATTCATGAATATCTAATTCGTCATACTTGGCATTTTTTAAAATATAAACCATATTTATTTTATTTTTTCCCAGATAAACCGGGCTAACAGGATTATTGAATTGGGCAGTAATAACTGGAATTGTGCTTGTGCAGTTTGTACTCATACAAAAAGAGGATTCTCCTGTATAGCCATCATTAAATACAACTTTATCATGTCTGGTATCCATTCCGGCAAAACTTATAATTGACGATGGTTGTTTTGTTTTAATTGTATTGTAAGTCATATTCACAAATTGAACAAACTGCATTGCTGTAGCAATAGAATCTTTCGGATATGGACTGCACCAGTATATTTGCCATTCTGTTTCTGTTCTCCATTTATTGATAGGAAGAGTTAATCCGGGCATATCATTGACTCCGTTTTTATCGTACCTGTCAACAACCGCAGTAACATATTGCTTCCATGTTACAGTATCATTGGCTATTGGATACCACGAATATTTAATACCACTTGCTGCATAACCACTTGAACACGCATTTGAATTTATGGAATTTGATGGGACAACACTTCTTAGCGTTACAAATAAATCTATCCCTTGAGATTGTAAAGCTTTTACTACAGAATCAGTATAAGTCCAATTGTATGATGGGATATTAATATCTGCTTGAATGGCTCGCCAATTAAAAACACCACCATCTTGTCCAGCTGTTGATACACCAAGGTCTTTAGCGAGACGGGCCTGATACGAATTTGCGAAATACCAGTTGCCGGTATTAGCGGTGAATTTTGAATTTAGCTGACACCAAACTTGTAATTGAAGTAATGCAGCAAACGAGAGTAGAATTGTTTTTTTCATAATTATTTGTTTTACATTTCTTGTAAGACGATTATTTTAGTTAATAGTTTAATCTTCTTTGTTTTATTTTTTTCGAAGATGTAGTTTGTTTTTTTAAATGCATTTTTAACTTGCACAAAGTCCGCGTTTTTTAGGTGCAGTTATAGGCTTTGAGCGACCCTTAGATTAACTTGCACGAAATGAAAATGGTCGCAATTGCCCGCTGTTATGCGGTCGGCTTACTTGTCTGTCGTTGTTTTTTACTCTTCACCAAAATAGTCACCGTCCATCTTTTTTACTTCATATGTCTGCTGTGGAGTGCAGCCAAGATTATAGTCAATCATTAATTGAGCTAATTGATGTCCATCGATTAAAACAATTTTTGTCTCATTTCTTGGTGTGTAATCGATTGCTTCTTTTGTGAAATTTGAAGTCGTTATAAAGATTCCTTTTTTCGCACCTTGTCCAGCTAATGCACCTACAAACTTTTGAATTTCTGGTCTGCCAACAACATTGCCCGGTTTCCATCTCTTTGCTTGAATGTAAATTATATCAAGACCAAGTTTATCTTCTTTAATTGTACCGTCAATTCCCTCGTCACCGCTTTTTCCCATTGCTTTTCCAGCGTCTTTGATTGAACCACCATAGCCCATTTTAACCAAGAGTTCGACAACAAGTTTTTCAAAAAAGCTCGGAGATAACTCAAGAACTTTATTTAAAAGTTCAGATGCTAATGATTTTCTAATTTTCTGATACGCTGTTTCTAATAATTCTTCAGGCGTCTGTGTCGATTGCTCTTCACTAGTTTCTGTTTCGATTTCGTCTTCACGTTTTGGTGTTTGAAATTCTACAAACTCTGAGAATTGTTTTAAAAATTTTACATTGATTGAACTGGGTTTTTTGCTTAGAACTTCTAGTCCCCGCTTTGAGATAGTAACAATTCCTTGTTTTGGACTATCAATTAAACCTGCCTTTTTTAAATACGTTTTTGCCCATGCAGTCCTATTATAAAATACAGGCGCTACACCGCTTGGCAATAATTCTTTTTGCTCCTCTTCGGTCACACCAAATTTTAGGGCTAATTCGTCTGTAACGTTTCGCATTTTATATTCTTTACCATCTGAAATGAATTCAAGTAAAGGCAACATTATTGATTGATAGTCTGGAATCATGTTTTTCTTTTATGTCTGTTCGTTTATTGTTGCGATGTCGTCTTTAAGCTGTCGCATAACTAACTTATAGGCACTATAAGTGTGTAACAAATTCCCCCAATATTAATAAAATCAATATGTTTGTGTTACACACATTTCGTTTTAAATCTTGTTTTTTAAACACTTATTAATTCCCCTAAGGAAGCTTTAATCGAAGCGGATGAATGTTTCCACTTTCTCTTCCGATAAAGAAAAAGTCTTTGCCAGTAAGAGGTATGAAAATTTGTGGACACAGATCAACGGATGCGTTTTTACCGCCTACATTTGAATCAATGAGTGCAAATTTTTTGCCGGTAGAACCATCTGCTCCAAAGAATTGAATTACTGGAATTTTCAGATTAATTAATAGTGGACCAATTACTTTATGTTCTTTTCCATCATGACGGTATTGAAAATCATTATATACCAGCATTATTTGCTCTCCAACGATAGAAGCCGATAAAGAATTAGAAAATCCTCCATCTTCAACCGTTTTATTTCCTTTTCTTAGGATGCTGTTGGTTATGCTTTTTCCTGTTGCATCAAATGCAGAAACATGAATGTCTTCTGCATTGAACACTCTGTTATAAACGGCAAAGCCTCTGCTATCCTTTTGTTCTGTTGCTATATTTTCTTCATATTTTTCTTCACCAACAAGAAATGTATTTCCTTTTAAATTTAATAAGCTAGTTACTCTTAAGTTACTGTAAGTTTTATCGAAAGCATTTACAGTACGAGCAGAGTTATCACCGTTAGTGCCAGAGATTCTGGAAGTGAAATA
>JAYVZC010000448.1:0-6491 GCA_043783695.1 Bacteroidota bacterium | reverse complement strand
ATAGTGCGTTTGTTATACACAATGATGGCTTGGTTCGTTTTGAAGGAAAACAATATGTTTTCACACAAACCGAAAAAAATAAATACGAAATACAGGAGGTAACTACACAAAACAATGAAAATGGTTACACCCAAATTACCTTTATCGATAGCACCGACATGAGAAATAAAACTTTCGTAATCAGCGGGGCATACAACCTGTTAATGAAAATTAAAAATATGGCGGAGGAAGAATAGTTATAAAAATCTTAAACAGATGAACAATAAAATAAATATAAATGAGGTGCACATTAAATAATATATGGGCGGAGGCTTAGCTTCTTTTAGTTTTCCATAATTAAATAATTAATTAGGCTGAATCCACCCTATTGGAAGGAGTATTTACTAATATTGGGCTGACTTTATTAGCCACTTTGAATGTATGGATGCAAAGAACTAAATTTTAGCAATGGCTATTATTTAAAACAATTGGTATAATGTATCGTTATTAGATTCTGAAACGATTGATAAAATTAATGCAACAGAAGTAGAATATGGATTGAAGCTATTAAAAAAGAGCAAGAACCACTTGAATTACAAACAAATAGTTTTTTTCAATTAAAATTATTCCTTCCTATTTCTACTTTCACGTTTAATTTATTTCTAATTTTGTGCTAGACAAAATTTATTGTTTTCTCTCAGCTAACAACCAATAACTAGCAACAAACAAAATATGCTAACTAAAGAAATGATTAAAGTCCACAATTTCAGTGCTGGTCCGGGTATATTGCCTGCCGAAGTATTAAAACAAGCAGCAGAAGCTTGTATCAATTTCGACAATTTAAATTTATCGCTCTTAGAAATTTCTCACCGTAGCAAAAATTACGAAAAGGTAATGGAAGAAGCACGAGCATTGGTAAAAGAACTTTTAGGATTGAATGATAATTACAAAGTTCTTTTCTTAGGAGGCGGTGCAAGTTTACAATTTGCAATGGTTCCATTTAACTTATTAAGAACAGATGGAACTGCAGGTTATATCAACACAGGAGTTTGGGCAAGCAAAGCAATTAAAGAAGCGAAATTAATTGGCAATACAAAAGTGATAGCATCTTCTGAAGACAAGAACTTCAACTACATTCCTAAAGGATATGAAATTCCTTCTACATTAGATTATTTGCACATCACATCCAACAATACCATTTACGGAACACAAATGAAGAACTTCCCGAAAACATCGGTTCCATTGGTTTGCGATATGAGTAGTGATATTTTCAGCAAAAAAGTAAATGGAAATGATTTTACTTTGATTTATGCAGGAGCACAAAAAAATATGGGCCCTGCAGGCGCAACAATGGTTGCAGTAGATGAAACAAACATTGGAAAAACAGGTCGTAAATTATTATCGATGATGGATTACCAAGTACACATCAAAGGCGATAGTATGTACAACACACCACCCGTGTTCCCAATTTATGTCTCAATGTTGACGTTGAGATGGTTGAAAAACAATGGCGGTATTCCTTGGATTGAAAAATTAAACGACCTAAAGGCAAGCACATTGTACAATGAGATTGACCGAAACTCTATGTTTATAGGAACTACAGCAATTGAAGACCGTTCAAATATGAATGTAACATTTGTAATGCACAAACCGGAATTAGAACCGGAATTTGATAAACTTGCAAAAGAAGCAAACTTAAGTGGTTTGAAAGGACACAGAGATGTTGGTGGCTATAGAGCATCTTTATACAATGCTTTGCCTTTAGAAAGTGTAAATGCACTTGTAGAAGTGATGCAAGCTTTTGAGAAGAAATTTGCTTAAAAAAGTTTACCACTAAGGCACTAAGAACACTAAGGCTTTTTTAGTGCGTTATTATATTTATATAGAATTACAAAAAAAGGAATCCTTGTGGTTCCTTTTTTCTTTAGTGTTCTTAGTGCCTTAGTGGTAAAAATTCTTAGTGGTAAAATCAGCACTTCACAAACTCCTCTATTTGTCTCTCCAATACCTTGATGGTATTTTCATCTTTTAATATTCCATCTTTATTCAATAAAGTTAAAACACTGGAAATAGGCAGTTTATTAGGAAGAATATGCATTCCTAAATAGTGTAAGATACCGGTTAAGTGCTCCATTCCTCTTATATTTCCTGCTCTGCCACTAGAAACGCCTACCAAAGCCACCAGCTTACCTCTATTTATGTCCGGATGAAGAGCATCTATAAAGGTTTTAAGAATTCCAGGAAAACTTCCATTGTATTCCGGAACTATAAACACAAACTTTTTTGCAGGAATAATAAATTCGTCTAACAATTGTTGAAAATTTTCTGAGCGTTTATCATATAAATCTGTTGCAATAAAATTTTGAGGCAACCTTTCAAATGAAAAAAGCTTAGATTCAATCCCTTGTTTTTCCATAAGTTGCGTATAATTTTTGGCTATTTTTAGGCTATTACTATTAGGTCTGTTTGTGGCTGAAATAATGGTTATCATAGTAAATATTATTAACAAAATAATTGTTTAAAAATGTGTGATAAGTTTTAAAGGGCTTATCGACTCAAAATCTGTATTTTTAAGACTTGTTAAAGCACAAAGTAAAGCATTTTCGTCAATATATGAATATAACATATTTCGGTCATTCTTGTTTTGGAGTTGAAGTAAATAACAAGCATCTTTTGTTTGATCCTTTCATTTCTGACAATGATTTAGCTAAAAATATTGATGTAAATACGGTAAAGGCTGATTACATATTGGTTTCACACGGTCACTTTGACCATATTGCTGATTTGGTAAGCATTGCAAAACGTACCAATGCCAAAGTGATTTGTAATTGGGAAATACATGTTTGGTTAAACAAACAAGGCATTACCAATACACATCCAATGAATATTGGCGGGAAATGGAAGTTTGATTTTGGTGATGTGAAATGTGTAGTAGCAGTACATTCAAGCAGTTTGTCTGATGGTACTTCTGGCGGAAACCCAATGGGATTCATAGTTGAATCGAGTAATGGGAATTTTTATTATGCCGGAGATACTGCTTTAACTTATGACATGAAACTGATTGGTGATTATAGAAAAGTTGATTTCGCTTTTTTGCCTATTGGTGATAATTTTACAATGGGTGTTGATAATGCAATTATTGCTGCAGAATTCATTAAATGCAACAAAATTATTGGAATGCATTTCGATACATTCGGGTTTATTAAAATTGATAAAAAAGTAGCAGTAACTAAATTCGATAACGCAGGGAATGAGTTGATTTTATTGAATATAGGAGAGATGAAAACAATAAATAAATAAGCAATTGGCAGTAGACAATAGACAATTTAAAAAATAAAAGAATTAAGTCGACAATAAACAAATAAATAACAGTTGTCACCCTGATCGTAGTCGAAGGGCAAAAAATATAAAAATCAAAAAATCTATAATTTAAAAACGGGATGGGAAAAATAATAGCAATAGCAAATCAGAAAGGTGGAGTTGGAAAAACAACAACTGCTATTAATTTGGCGGCAAGCTTAGCCGTGTTGGAATTTAAAACACTTTTGATTGATGCCGATCCACAAGCGAATTCTACTTCCGGTGTTGGCTTTGATCCACGTAATATAAAAACAGGAATTTACGAATGCATCATTGATGGTATTGAACCAAAAGATATTGTTCTTCAAACAGAAACGCCAAACTTGTTTCTATTGCCGGCACATATCGATTTAGTTGGTGCGGAAATAGAAATGATCAACCTTCCGAATCGTGAAAAAATGATGAAGATGGCTTTGGATAAAATTAAAAATGATTATGATTTTATTATCATCGATTGCTCTCCATCCTTGGGATTGATTACTGTAAATGCATTATCAGCAGCAGATTCAGTTCTTATTCCTGTTCAATGCGAATATTTTGCACTGGAAGGATTAGGCAAATTATTAAACACCATTAAAATTGTTCAAACACGCTTGAATACAGAATTAGCAATTGAAGGAATTTTACTAACGATGTACGATATGCGTTTACGTTTGAGCAATCAAGTTGTTGAAGAAGTAAAAACTCATTTTCAACAAATGGTTTTTGATACCATCATTCAACGTAACACAAAGTTGGGAGAAGCACCAAGTTTCGGACAAAGCATTATCATGCACGATGCGAGCGGAAAGGCTTCTGTAAACTATTTAAATTTAGCACGAGAAATCTTGCAAAAAAATGGTTTAACAAGATTGAATGATTCAGAAAAATATATTAATGTAGTAGAAGAAAACTAATTACAGATTACAGATAACAAACCAAAACGAATATTACGAATAGAGCACTGAAACGAAAAACAAATTCTCCAATTCTCTATTTCACCAAATCACAAATTTAAAATGTCAACAAAAAGAAACGCATTAGGCAGAGGATTAAGTGCATTATTAGAACATGCAAATACCGATATTACAAACAATCAACTTGAAGGCGAAGGAAGAGTTGTTGGAGCTGTGGCAAACATTGAGATCTTGAAAATTGAAACAAATCCTTTTCAACCAAGAACACATTTTGAAGAAGATGCATTGAATGAGTTGGCGGGTTCTATTAAAGAACATGGTATTATTCAACCTATCACTGTTCGTAAATTAGGTTATGATAAATATCAATTAATTTCCGGAGAGAGACGTTTTCGTGCATCTCAGTTAGCCGGATTAACAAGCATTCCGGCTTATATTCGCATTGCAAATGATCAAGCCATGTTAGAAATGGCATTGGTTGAAAATATTCAAAGAGAAAATTTAGATGCGATTGAAGTTGCAATCAGCTACAAACGTTTGATTGACGAATGTTCATTAACGCAAGAACAACTTTCTCAAAAAGTAAGTAAACAACGTTCAACCATCACCAACTATTTACGACTTTTAAAGTTGCCTGTAGAAATTCAATTAGCAATCCGCAATGGAGATATTTCTATGGGTCATGCTCGTGCTTTAATTAGTATTGAAAATGAAGACAAACAATTAGATATTTACAATCAAATTGTATTGAATGGTTTATCTGTTCGTGATGTGGAAGATTTAGCACGTGGTGTTAAAATAGATGTAACAATAAAATCCGGAAAATATACAACTGATACAAAACCAGCAAAAGCCTCTTTATCTGTTGAACAACAAAATGCTGTTGAAGATTTGCGTGCTGTATTTAATGCTAAAGTGCTTATCAGCAAAGAATCAAACGGCAAAGGGAAAATTGTTATCCCTTTTAAATCAGATAACGACCTTAAACGTATTTTGGAGCTTCTGGATGCATAGATCTACGTTTCATAACTGTATTGCAAGCAGGTTATTTCAATCAATAGTTGGAATAACCTTTTTACTTTTTTTTACATCGTCCGTTATTGCTCAAGTAAAAGATTCTACAGTTGCCATTATCAAAAAAGATACAATTACAAGTGATTCTACCGGCATTGTTAAAATCAAGAATGTATATCACTCGCCCAAAAAAGCAGCACTTTTATCAGCAGTCATTCCTGGTGCCGGACAAGTGTATAATAAAAAATATTGGAAAGTGCCCATCATTTATGCTGGTGCAGCGGGATTGGTTTACTCATTTCAATTCAATCAATCGCGTTATATAAAATATCGTAACGCATATAAATACAGAATTGATGGTGATGCTTCTACAATTGATGATTATGTTGGAAGATATAGCGATGACAATTTAAACACTTTACAAAAATATTATCATCGTTACCGGGATTTAACGGTAATTGGGTTTGCAGCGCTTTATGCTCTTAATGTTATTGATGCCAGTGTTGATGCACATTTGTTTACCTTTGACGTGAGTGATGATTTATCTTTAAGGGTTCAACCAACTTTGATTAACATTGCAGGTTACAATAAGTATACAACAGGTTTTAACCTTAGCATGTCATTTCAATTACGACCAAAGGGAATGTCACCACGAGCCGTTAAGCTGAGTGGAGTTGAAGTGCAAAGGGCGAGAAATCTAAATCGTTTAACATTTTAGTAAATTTATTTTTTAGAATTTTTATATGAACATTGCACTTATTGGATACGGAAAAATGGGGAGAGAGATTGAGCAAATCGCTATCTCCCGCGGACATACAATTGTTTTGAAAGTAGATATTACGAATGCTTCCTCCTACTCTATTGATGAATTACAAAAAGCAGATGTTGCAATTGAATTTAGTACACCGGAAGCTGTCATCAATAATATTTACAACTGTTTTGACGCAAATGTTCCAGTAATAGTTGGAACAACAGGCTGGCTAAAACAATTAGAGGAAGTGAAACAAAAATGTTCTGATAAAAAACAAACTTTATTTTACACTTCGAATTATAGCATTGGAGTAAATTTATTTTTTAAAATGAATGCATATATAGCGAAATTGATGAATGCATATCCCAACTACAATATCTCAATGAAAGAAATTCATCACGTACACAAATTAGATTCACCAAGCGGAACGGCTATTTCGTTGGCCAATCAAGTAATTGAAAACAATGAATTGAAACAAAAATGGGTAAACG
>JAYVZC010000447.1:0-2725 GCA_043783695.1 Bacteroidota bacterium | reverse complement strand
TCACGGTTTTGCATTCTCACATTCATAATTTTGGAATTCAAACATTGCACGCAACCATGCCGATTAATTTTTCGGTAAATACAGAAGCAGTTGAAACCATGCGAAAAATTTTGTTTGGAGAAAAACTAAATTACGAAATCGAAAAACATACTTTAAATAGAAAAGGGATTGCGGAAACCGAAGTTGTTGGTGGGAACTTATCATTGTTGTATGCTTTAACAGGAAGCTCTTCCAGCGTTCATACAAAAGAAAAAATTTTATTCATAGAAGATTTGGATGAATATTTATATCATGTGGATAGAATGATGGTAAGTTTAAAACGTTACGGGAAATTAAGTGACTTAGCAGGTTTGATTGTTGGTGGTATGACGGATATGAAAGACAATCAAATTCCATTTGGTAAAACGGCCGAAGAAATAATAATGGATGCTGTAAAAGAATATAATTATCCCGTTTGTTTTAATTTTCCTGCCGGACATGTTGATAGAAATCTTGCTTTGATACTTGGAAAAAAAATGAAATTGGTTGTTGGAGATAATGGTTCTTCGTTGACCTCTTAATATATCGCCCCTACGGACATATTGGTTAGTAAATATTGGTAGCGAAAAAATATCCAGATGCTAAAACAAAAAATCCTCCTTGCAAGAAGCAAGAAGGATTTTTCATTTCGTTAAAAAAAAATTTTATTCGAAAATAATTTTTTTACTGAATCTTTTTCCATCCACCAACACATTCATAAAATAAATACCACTTTGCAAATTATCTCTTTGCAAAACATATTTATCTGTTTTAATGTTAGTAATGTTTTTTGATTGACGACCTAAAGCATCATACAATTCAATAGTAACCTCTTTCCCATTAAATTGACTAAGGTCAATGGTTGCTGAATTGTAAGTAGGGTTTGGGTAAATATTAAAATCTGCATCAGACGCAATATCCGATATAGACAATGTAGCCAATGCTGTTGTATAATTGCAATTAAGTGCAATACCACAAGTGTAATGTTCTAAAAAATTGCGAGAAATTACAATGGTAGAATCATAATGCGCTATTGCATTAGCCGATGTTCCAACTTCAGGAACGTGGTCCTGACCTGGCCATGTTACAAAACAATTTTCAATTCCAAGAATGTTTGCTTGTGCTGCTACTGAATAACTTCCATCAACAACTAGCAAAGGAAACGAACCTGCTAAATAAATGGTTGCAGATCCGTAAGGAACTGTACCATCATTTGTCCCATGAAAACTTAATACGGGAGTATTACCTGGGCTCATCCAAGCTGTATCACCTAATGCTCCACAAATATTTATAATAGCTTTTACTTTTGAAGAATACCCTGGGTTGCCACTATTTCCTTCCAGTCCACCACTCATTCCTAATTGTCCGTGTCTAGTTCCTGAATTAAAACCTGTTGTATCTACATATGCAGGAAATTCAGAAAGCAAGTCCATATAAGCAATATGTAATGCAATAAATCCACCGGCAGAAACTCCTGCAAAGAAAATTTTATTTGTATCTATCTTATAAGTGTTTCCACCTGTAGCTACATTTTTTCTGAAAAAACGAATAGCTGCTCTTCCATCATGAACAGCACGCATAACGGCTGCTCCCGCATCTGAAGAATCTACAGTGTGTCCGGCAGCACCGGCTGTCGCATCAGCAAAAGGGAAGTTGGTCATTCCTAAACGATAATCAATGGATGCGGTAACATAGCCCATTTTTGCAAAAGATTTTGCTAATGGTGCCACATCTGTTCCTGTTTTACTTCCAGTGTAAAAGCTTCCACCATGTGCAATAATAACCAATGCACGTCCGCTTGAAGTATCACCTACAGGCTGATAAACATCTAGTTTTAATGATTGAGTTGTTCCTGAGGCAGTGACATTACTTCCATAAACGATATTTGATGTAGGAGTAGGTACTGTCGGAAAAATATAATCGTGATAGCGTAAGCCTGCACATTGTGCATTTAGCGATGCTGTGGATGCCAAAATTAAAATTCCGACAATAAAAGAGTAAAGTTTTTTCATGTGTATTTGATATTAGGATTTATATAAAGATACTAAAGCTATTTGAATAAAAAAAATTTAATCAATTGTTTTAAAATATATATTCTAAACTCACGCCCGGAACCAATGCTCTGGTTTTGTAAGTCCCAGTAAAATCTGTTTCCAGATTGGTGTCTGTACGTTTTTTTCCTTCAATATACAAGAAAGATGCATCAATATGTATTTTCTTAGTGACTTTAAACGAAGCTCCTGCTGTTATTCCTATCTTGTCAGCATCTGGTGTTTCTGGTGTTAAATAACCTGCTTGCACTGGTGTCATATCGTAATAAGTTCCTAAGCGAACTGTCCATTTTTCGTTTAATTTATACTGCGCTCCTAAACGAAATATGTAAGCATTTTTATACATCCTTGCCGAATGCACATCTTTTAAAGCATCTGTATTTTCGGCAAAATCAATGATTAAAGAATCATAAGATTTCCAACCAATAAAATTAACATCAAAAGCAAGTTTTAACTTATCATTTGGAGTAAACCCAAGTCCTAAAGTAGCTACCTGAGGTAATCGTAATTGTGTTGTAAAAGTGGTTGTTGGAAATTTATAATCCAATGAAGCAGGTGTTTCAAAATCGGCTGTTCCACTTGCTACAGAAACTTTTACTTCCGACCGGTAATCAAATCCTATCGAAAATTTATCATTTGCTTTGAAATAAATCCCA
>JAYVZC010000446.1:0-6495 GCA_043783695.1 Bacteroidota bacterium | reverse complement strand
GTTAACACCAAATTATCTGGACGATTATCCTGATAAACTTTTAAAATATAGTTTCCTGATTTCGTAATTCGAAGTGAACTGTTTGGAAACGTAACATTGTAATGAGTAAATTTTTGAAGTGTATTGAAAGAATAGCGATAATCGTTAATTGAATTATCTAAAAAGCCATCAATGTATTCGTTTGGCATTAAATCGGAAGGTTCCCAATTTGCGTTGCAGTGTATAAGTGTATAGGAATAATTCTTTAAATCGGCATCTAAGTCATCAAAACTCAATTTTAATTTTTCTTCAGAACCCAAACTCAGAATAGCTTTCGATAAAATAAAACTTTCATCTCGTAACTCTACTGTTTTTATATTTTTTTTGTAAATATAATCTTCGTAGCGAATAGAATTGTCTCCATAATAATCAGCTGCTGCTGTATCCTTTTCTGTAGGCGTATTTAAAGATTTCCAAAGGCTCGTTTTTTTTTCTTTTTGAGCAAATGAAGAAGTAGTGTTTAGGAACGTAAACAATAAAAAAAAGAAAGAATAAAATGAAACTTTATTTTTCATTGAATTTATTATTTTTTATACTCGCATCCCTTCTATGACAAATACTATTCCCTAAATACCAGATATTATTTGTTGCAATATCGTTATTGATTTTTAGTTTCGAATACCGGATATCTTTCTCATTAATTGGAATTGCTTGTGAACCACCTCTAATACCTATAAACATTAATATTGGGAAAAGAACAATTTGAACAATTTTCAGGACTTTGTTATCAAAAGGCAGAGAAAAACTGGTAATATTTCTTCGATAGGAGCGAATGCCTACATAAGCAAAAAATGCTGATGCACCTAGCAAAAGCAATAATGACCAAATGGATAAAAAGGTAACAGCCTCTTTGGGATATACAATATAAACCAAATCCTCTGTATTCATTAAAGTTCCATATTCGCCATAAATTTTAATATTAAAAATACTTAAAAGTGAAACGATGGAAATTAATAAAACATTGTATGCTAAATTAATTCTATGAATAAATCGACTTTTATAAAACTGCTGGAGTGCCCATAGAACATAAGGAATAAAGAGCATAGCACAAATTGTTGCCAAATCCAATCGAAGAGCATATAAAAAACTCAAACTGGTTTCGGAATGCTGTCCATCAGGAATTTTAGCATGGTGATAAACAATAAACAAGACTCTAAAAAGGGCAAAAAACAAGAACCAAAAGATGGAGAGTCTTACCAAATAATGAATTTTTATTTTATTCCATTTCAACATACTATATATTTTATAAATATTTATTGTAAATAGAATTGTCCCGAACCATTATTACTAGTACTTTGAATAGAAGTGGGATTTCCAGAGCAATAAACATCTCCTTTATCATCTATTCTGTAAATAATCAAACCAGAAGTTTTAACATACGATTGACCCAAGGTATACGATTGAATCCACGTATAACTTGTATTTAAATCAGATGCGTATAAAAACGAAGCTCCTCCAATACTGCATGCGTGTTCAATTGTAGTACCGTGTAATGTTAAATTTCCTATTCCATAAATATGTGAAATAATTTGTGAATTGTTTATGGTAAGTTCAATATTTCCAGAGCCTTCAATTCTAACATCAAAAGTATCTAAAGTAATAGTATTCAACGATTTTATATTTCCACTTCCATTTGAATGAATATAAGTTAAACCGGGAGTTTTAATGTAAACATTTATTGGCTCACTGTAACTTCTTGCCCAGTTGCAACGGTTTTTATTTCTAATAATTAAAATTCCATCTTCAACAACCGTTTCTATAAGAGGTGCAATATTTTTTCCGGCTTCTACTTTCACTTCAGGAATTGCATCTTGAGTAATAAAAACATCCACATCCTGTTCTGTAAATATTCGATTAAAAGCAGGAACAGTTCTAATTTCAGTGATAATTTTTCCGGTACGCTTAATACAGTCGCATCTATTTTCCTTTTTACAAGAAGAAAATAAAATAAAAATAATTGAAATAAATTTTAAAAATTTCATTGTCAAATTTTATTAAAATTCATATCCTAATCCCCATTCAAAATAATCTGCTTTTGCCCAATGAGTGTACAATGTAGCATTCGCAATAACATGTTTGGTAAGCATGTATCTAAAACCTATTCGGTGAAAAAAATGTTCTTTTAAATTATCATTTTGATAAACATAAAAACCAAAATCAAGCGGAATTGATAATCGGTTAATTGTAAATGCGTATCCAATTTTTGCTCCAATTTTCAGAACGTCTCTAATCCTTTCAGTTGAAATAGAATCCGATTCTAATCGTTTACGTGTTGCATTGCTGTATACAAACTCTATTCCCGTTCCAAATTTATTTTTATAATTTGTTGAGTAATACAAATTTCCATTTAATGTATATGATAAAAATTTATTTCCCAAAGGATGTTCTAATTCTTTTACACCAAAAGTTGCAATGACAGAAGGGTGCCATCTTTTTGAAATTTTAGAAAGAATAGAATCTTTTTTCATCACTAAATTTTTATTTCCAAATACATAGCCAATTCCTAAATTAACAGTTGCCATATTCAATCCTAAATTCGGAGTTTTAATTGCACCGTTGGAAGCATGTGTTAATCCAATTCCTGAATCTAAACGCCAAGAAGGGCTTAGCATATAAGAAGAGCTTAGTCGCAAATTTACATATCCATTGAGATTAGATCCAATAGCATTGTTTCTAGGGTTGGTTATTCTATTGTATGGTTTTGACATCCAAGCCAAACCTGTTCCAATCCGAATATACAGTTGAAATTTTCTTTTGAGTTTATTTACTCTTAAATTCACAAAAGGATAAATAGCGTCCAAATTTCCGATTTCGGTTGAATTTGCTAGATACAAGTGCATTACACTAACTCCAAATTCGGGAAAACCGTGTATACATTGCCATGGACGCAGACCGCAAGTTCTAAAAACGTAGGTTAATTCCCCACCGCCAATATGCCCTTTTATTAAATGCACAATGCTTCCGCGATGACTAATAATAAAGCCATAGTGCGAGTCGGCAGTTAACACAAAATCTTTATTTGGGCAATCTTGCGCTTTACCTTGGCTTTGAATCAAAAGCAAGAACAAAGCAAAAATGCTCGAAAGAAGGATTATCTTATTTAATTTTTGTAAAAACATAAAGTCCTTACAAAATTATCAAAATAATTGGCTAAAACACAGTGAAATTTTAATTGAATAATGTTAATTTTAGCACATATTTGCAATACAGGACAATAAAACCAAACATGAAAGAGAAATTAAAAGCATTTGAGCGACTGTTAATAATAATGGACGAATTGCGTGAAAAATGCCTTTGGGATAAAAAACAAACAATTGAAAGCTTACGCCACCTAACCATAGAGGAAACCTATGAATTAGCCGATGCTATTTTAGATAAAGATATGCTCAATATCAAAAAAGAATTGGGGGATGTTTTATTGCACATTGTTTTTTATGCTCGCATTGCTTCCGAAACAAAAGAGTTTGATATTGCAGATGTAATCAACTCCTTATGCGAGAAGTTGATTGGCAGACATCCACATATATATGGTGATGTAAAAGTAGCTAATGAACAAGAAGTAAAAGAAAATTGGGAAAAATTAAAACTAAAAGAAGGAAATAAATCCGTTTTAGGTGGGGTTCCAAAATCTTTGCCATCAGTAATTAAAGCATCACGCATCCAAGAAAAAGCTCGTGCTGTTGGATTTGATTGGGACAAACAGGAACAAGTTTGGGAAAAAGTACAAGAGGAAATTGCTGAATTAAAACATGAAGTAGATACAAATGCTTCAAAAGAAAAAATAGAAGGTGAATTTGGAGATGTATTGTTTTCGCTCATCAACTATGCTCGATTTGTTGGCATAAATGCTGAAGATGCTTTAGAAAGAACAAATAAAAAATTCATCAAACGTTTTCAATACTTAGAAGCAGAAGCCGGAAAAATTGGGAAACCATTAAGTGAAATGACCTTAGCTGAAATGGATGTGTATTGGAATAAAGCTAAAGAATTATAAATTATTTTTTCAGTAAATCTTTGTTGGGATTGCTACTTTTTGCTAGCAGATTTATTCTCAAAAAAGCCCTCCAATAATGCTCTTTATCCATTTTCTCCCAATGAATATGATAATATCTGTATTGATATGTTTGAATCTGACAAATTAATAAAGTTGCAAAAACAGAAGTATAAAAAATAATTTTGGATGCTTTTTTTTTCAAAGTTTCAATTGATACTAAAAGCAGAATAACAAAAATTGAATAATATTCTAACATTACTCTAGACCCGAAACTTCCTCCATACCACCAATTCCACCAAGCTGACAAAACATAAATTAAAACAATTAAAAAGAAGACCAATGAATAAAATTTAAAACGATTTATTTTCCAGAAAATAAATAATCCATACATACTCAATAATAAAATAGGAGTGTATACAAACAATCCTTTTTTATAACTGAATAAAAAATCAATTGGATGTGGTGATAACCAATTAAATCTCTCATCTCCGTATGTATCTACAAAAAAATGACCTGTTTGAATTTTATATATCACAAACTGAATACTAACAATTGAAAATAATAATAATCCCGACAAAAATAACAATTTGTATTTTCCAAATAGGTAGCTCAATCCATTTTTAAATACAGCCCAATCACCTGAAATAAAAGGTAGAAAGAGAAGTATTATTCCATTCGCTGGCCTAATAAGGACAATTATTCCTAGTAGAAATGATAAAATTAAAATCAATTTAGTATCTGGACGGTCAAAATATTTTTTGGAATAAAACACAAAGGCGGTTATAAATCCGAAAGAATAAATGTGAGACATGGATGGTTCACTTACTGTATAAAAAAATAAATTTGTAGAAAAAACAAAAGATACTAAGAGAAAACCCACAAGCGTTTTGTTCGTTGTGTACTCAAAAAGTAGTTTTTTCAAATAAAACAATCCCATCCATAAATAAAAAATAGCAGCTACACTAACCATTACTAGGTATATTTTTGAATATCCATCACTTTCAAAACCGAAGAAAGAAGAACAACAATGGGCAATTAAGAAGAATGGGCTAATAGCCAAAGCTGTACCTACGAAATATTTGTCACTAGCTTTTCCGGCATAATTCACTCTGTAGTCGTAAAAAATAGCTGGATTAGGATATTTTTTTTCGATTGAATCAAAAAAAGAAAAGTTTAAATCATTATAAATAAAAATAGCCGGCAAGTAGGCATAGTAGCCTTTTCCATCTGCTTCAATAATATTTTTCCAATGATTGCCTCCCCATTGAATATTATTAGCAGAGAGAGCAATAATTAAAATAATAATAAAAACATTGAATTTATTAAGAATACGCATATCACATTAATTATCTAAATTTACTAAACATTTTAAATACAAATGAATTTTTTATCTCACCTATATTTATCAGGCGAATCAGAAGGGTTGCTTATTGGTAACTTTATTGCCGATTCGGTAAAAGGAACTGCATTCAATAATTTTTCTGTAGAAGTACAAAAAGGAATTTTATTACACAGAAAAATAGATGCCTTTACCGACTCGCATCCAATTGTTGAAGAAAGTAAAAAACGCTTAAGAATAAAATATAAAAAATATGCAAGCGTAATTGTAGATGTATATTACGACCATTACTTGGCTGCCAACTGGAGCGATTATTCTCAAGAATCACTAGATGAGTATACAAAAAAGATTTATTCATTAATTGAGCTACACAAACATTCCTTCCCTATAAAGTCACAATTATTTACAAAATATATGTTGGAGCATAACATTTTAGCTGCTTATGCCCATTTAGAAGGAATTGGTAAAGTATTACAAGGCATGTCGCAAAGAACTAGTTTTATTTCCAACATGGAACACTCTATTCGTGATTTGAAGGAGCATTACCCTCTTTTTGAGCAGGAATTCAAACTTTTTTTTCCGGAGTTACAACAATTTGTTAACGCTCAAATTGAAATTTGATAATGTTTACTTTATGTCAAAGTAAACATACTACTATTCCTTTGTAATAAAAATAATGGAAACTTTTTTATCACTTTTAACCAACCCTATAACTATTACTGTTATTGCATTTGTTTTAGCTTTAGGATTTATGCTATCTCCTTACGAAATTTATTTTGAAGACAAAGAAGAAATAGAAATATAAGTTATACAAATTGTTATTATAAGAGTCCAAAGGACTTTTGTAATTTACAATGGTTAATGCCGATGTAATAGATGTTTAGTCTTCCCGCACGCCTGTCCCGCTCATGCGGGGTGCGGGATTGGACTGCCTGTCGGCAGGCAGGTTACATATATGCTTTCGGTATTAGCTAAGTTTTAATTTTTTCTGAAACCAGACTGCAAAAAAAGAAACTATTGGAGCAGCCATCACATCTATAGTATAGTGAACGTGTTGAAGCATAACCAAAACTCCAATCACACACGCACCGATTGCAAAAAATAATTTAAGTACCTTTTTTTT
>JAYVZC010000445.1:0-2728 GCA_043783695.1 Bacteroidota bacterium | reverse complement strand
GTAAGCATTATATGCATTTCCAGAAAATTTGACTTCCATCCCAAACATTTCAAAATCTTTTATGATTTGAGCAGCGGTATCTTTTATGATATCGAGTTTATTGAAGTATGGGGTTAAATCGTTTAGATTCATGAAATTTTGCTCGCAGATTTCGCGGATTTTCGCAGATTTTTTTATGTCGTAATTTAATCCTAGTTAGAAATCGTCATGCCGTGCTACGACACGGCATCTCATTAATGTTAGCAGTTTGCAATTGGGAGATCCCGTGTCGTGGCACGGGATGACAGTTAAAAATATAATACTACTTACAAAGTTTTTTTATCTGCGAAAATCCGCGAAATCTGCGAGACCTATTTTTTGCGGACGTTTTCCAACCTCAATCTCTCCACCACTCTATCATTAATAATATGTTCATTTATAATTTCATCCACATCACTTAATTCAACTCCAACATAAAAAACCCCTTCCGGATAAATCACAATTGTTTGTCCGAAATCACAAATATCCAGACAACCTGCTTTTTGTGCACGCAATTTTATCGGAAGATTTAATTCTTTTAATTTCTTCTTGAATGCATCTACAATCTCCATTCCGTGAGCTTCTCCGCAGCTTTTTCTTGGAGCTTCAGGAGCACGTTGGTTAACGCAGATAAAAATATGTTTGTCGTAGATCATAGTTAGAATTAATTTGAAATTACATTTCTCTCACCATCAAACTCTCAGCAAAATTTACAAGACTTTGCTTTTTAGCATCATCAACAGGAATATCTTTTAAGAAGGTCAATGCTAATTCATAATGCTTTTGCATTTCTGTTCTTGCCAGTTCTTTTACATTTAAAAAGTTGTAGATATTGATTACTGCTTCTACTTTTTCTTTCGCATCAAAGTGTGGGGCTGCAATCCATTGATGTAATTCTTCTTTCATATAGCGGTTGCTCTCAGCCATTTCTAAGGCTTTCAGAAGAAGATATGTTTTTTTATTGGCGATAATGTCTCCACCTTTTTGTTTTCCGAATTTTGCTGCATCTGCATACACATCTAAAATATCATCTTGTAATTGAAATGCAATGCCGATGTGTTTTCCAAAGTCGTATAATCGTTGTGCATCTTCTTCACGTGCTCCGCCAATTGCTGCGCCTATTTTTAATGCTCCACCCAACAGCACAGCCGTTTTTAATTCAATCATTTTTATGTATTGCTGAATCGAAACTTTTGTCATCGATTCATAATTCATATCGTATTGTTGTCCTTCACAAACTTTTACTGCCGTATCACTGAAAATTTCGAGTAGCTGTGGAAGCATTGTTGTGTCTGCCAGACAAAGTTCTTGATATGCTCTCACCATCATTGCATCTCCACTTAAAATAGCAATGTTATCATTCCATTTTTCGTGAACAGTTGGTTGATTTCTTCTCAATGGCGCTTTGTCCATCAGATCATCATGCACCAAAGTGAAATTGTGAAACAGTTCTATTGCTAATGCAGGATGAAGTGATTTTGAAGTATCACCATCAAAAATATCTGTTGCAATAAAAACTAAAACGGGGCGTAATCTTTTTCCTCCAAGCGACATGATATAAGAAATAGGATCATACAATTCTTTCGGATTGGAACCATATTTCTTGTCCTTTAAGGCATCTTCAATTTGTTGCTGGTATGTGGCTATTTTTGTCAAACTAAAATAAATTATTGTTCTGCCACCTTCATTAAATAAGTTCCGTAACCACTTTTTAATAATGGCTCAGCGATCTTTTTCAATTGTTCTTTATTGATGTAACCCATTCTGTAGGCAACTTCTTCGATGCAGCCAATACTTAATCCTTGACGCTCTTCTATCACTTGCACAAATTGTCCGGCTTGTGTTAAAGATGCAAATGTTCCAGTATCCAACCAGGCAGTTCCTCTGTCTAAGATTCCCACTTTTAATTTTCCTGCTTGCAGATAATATTTATTTACATCTGTTATTTCGTATTCACCACGAGCACTTGGCTTTAATGTTTTTGCAACTTGAACAACACTGTTATCATAAAAATATAATCCGGGAACAGCGTAATTCGATTTTGGTTTAGTCGGTTTTTCTTCAATGGAAATTGCTTTGCCTGTAGAATCAAATTCAACAACACCGTAACGTTCCGGATCAGAAACGTGATATGCGAAAACAACTCCTCCCTCCGGATTTTGATGGTCTTGCAACAATCTTCCCAACCCCGCTCCGTAAAAAATATTGTCACCCAATACAAGCGCAACTTTATCGTTCCCAATAAATTTTTCTCCAATCACAAATGCTTGTGCCAATCCATTCGGAATTTCCTGAACAGCATAAGAAAATTTACAACCAAGGTTTTTCCCATCACCCAACAATCTTTCAAATTGTGGAAGATCGTGAGGAGTAGAAATAATTAATACTTCTGAAATACCAGCCATCATCAAAACCGACAATGGATAATAGATCATTGGTTTGTCATAAACCGGCATTAATTGTTTACTAACAGCTAGTGTTAAAGGATGTAAGCGGGTTCCGGAGCCGCCTGCTAAAATAATTCCCTTCATATTAGTTCAATAGTTAATTGGTTCATTTGTTCATTAGTAGCGCTACGTGAAAGTTATGCCGAAAACTAAAATTTATTTTTTTTATCATTTTTAAAATCTGCACATCGGTATATCAGCTCATCAGCACATCACTTTTTCTTCTTCTCAATTTCCAACTCATCCAAATCAATATCTTCATC
>JAYVZC010000444.1:0-6511 GCA_043783695.1 Bacteroidota bacterium | reverse complement strand
GTCCAGTTGTATAGGTACCCCGCACCATTAGGAGTAACCCCTAAAATAGTACTGGCTCCGAAACAAACCGAATCGTTTAATCCGGCATTCACAACAAGCCCCGGAGAAATGGTAACAGTAGAAACCGCAGTAGAAGTACAACCTAATGAAGTACCGGTAACAGTATAAGTAGTAGTAACAGAAGGTGAAGCAGTAGCAGTAGTAACACCGGTAGCAGTAGCCCCTGCAGTCCAAGTATACGTAGTAGCCCCGGCAGCCGTTAAGTTGGCAGTAAATGTAGGACAAACACTAGGTGAATTAACGGTAGTAATAGGCAATGGATTTACAGTTATTGTAAAAGTACTAGCTATTCCAAGACAAGGGTTGCCAGCTATCGATGGAGTAACTGTAATAGTTGAAGTTATAGGAATAAGCCCTGTATTTGTAGCTGTAAAGGAAGGTAACGCTCCTGTTCCGCTCAGTACCAAGCCTATAGCAGTATTGGAATTTGTCCAAGAAAAGGTGGCACCAGTGGGTGTACTCACAAATCCGTTTATTGGAACGATATCACCGGAACAAACAGTTATGTTTGGTTCGGGAACAACTGTCGGACTTGGTGTTACGTACACAACAATAGGGAACGAAATAGCTGTAAAACAAGCATTAATAGGAGTGCCAGTTACGGTGAATGTAGTTGTAGTGATAGGGTTCGCAGAAACAGTAGCTCCAGTTGATGATGAAAGTCCAGTAGCAGGATTCCATGACCAATTGTAACTAGCAATATTAGGTCCAGAAACACCAATGGATGCGGGAACACCTTGACAGATTTTGGCAGTATCGTTATATGGTGTACAGCCAGTAGGGCCAGCCATTATAGATCCTGGATATGTTAAATAAGTAGTATTAGCAACTGCTTGAGCAGCAGCTAAATCATCAAGAATACAGACAAACTTAAAGGTTTCGGTTGCACCAGGAGCTAAATTTTGAATTCGATACGCCAAGCCAATTGCCCCATCGATAAACAATGTTGAACCAACAGTTTGAGTAAATCCAGCTATACCATTCCATAAATCGGATCCATCACGATTGGCAAATCCCCCATAATATGCTCTCCAGTTTGCGCCAGTACCTGCTAATCCAAAATAGGAAGTTGGCTGAGAAGCAGGCAATGAAGAAGTAGCTTTTACGTGAGCTGTATTACATACTCCAGAAAAAGGTTGAGCTACAATAGTATTTTGAGTTGTAAAATCACCGCTGATAGGTTGATTATTGTCAGGATCAAGGTTTCTGTAATAATATAAAGTAGGAATTGTAGCAGCCGTATTGTTAGTAACAGATACTGTTGTTGTGTAAAATAAATCCGATTGTTTTAAAAAATAATTTATTTTAAAATGAAGATTAGTACCTGTTGTTAAATCTCCTTGCCAATCTGCGCTGATACAACTAAACGTTTGTGACCATGCAGTAAGAGCACCATTAATTTGATTTAAAGCACTACAGTTATTGCCATAATTAAGACCTGAAGGAAGCTCAATGCCCCATCCATTTTCAGGACTTCCAGGAGTGAAAAAATCTCCATCAAAAGTTGCCCAAGCATTTACTTGAGGATTCGAAACAAATCCAAAAAAAGGATTACCTGATCGGTAGTGCATTCCTGCTAGTGGTGGAGAAACGCCTGTTGGACAGCCCTCGAAGCCACCTAGTCCAGAAATTCCAATTTCTACACTAGTTCCTTTTATATATGCATTTGCACCAACCATTTGCGCATTTAAATAATTCATATTTAAAAAACACAACATAAAAATTAGCGTTGATACTAATAGTTTAGACGTTTTAATCATTTTTTTGGAGTTTGGAGATGAATCAAAAAAAATTATAAAAAAGAGAGCAAAAAACAGTTCATGTACGAGTATGCTAAGGTGATACTATATTTTTAAAAATCAAAATAAAAAATATAACTAATTTTAACCAAAGAAAATCTGTTCTTATAGGTATTTTAACAGATGCGTTAAATATTGAAAAGGTTGCATCTACTATTAAAAATAGAGCGGTTAGAGTAGAATCCCTTTCAATTTATGAAGAAAGCCCTTTATTTATGGTGTTTTGAAAATGAAGAATACTAAATATTGACTCTCCTAATTCCTGTCAAAATACCACCAATACCGCCCCAAAAGGGAATTTATCAGTATCAGAAGCTCAAAGTCCTTCAATACTTGTTAACTAAAAGCAAAATCTGTTTAAAACTTAATAGTTGATTATCTTTTTCTTTTCTAATTTAGCACTTTAAAATTTTAATAAACACTTTAAAATCTAATAAAATGAAAGTAACAGTAGTAGGAGCAGGAAATGTGGGAGCTACATCAGCAGATGTATTGGCATTTCGTAAAATAGCTTCAGAAGTGGTATTGCTTGATATCAGAGAAAATTTTGCAGAAGGAAAAGCCTTGGATATGATGCAAACTGCAACATTAACCGGTTTTGATACACGTATCAGCGGTAGTACAAATGATTATTTGAAAACAGCTAACAGTGATGTTGTTATAATCACCAGCGGTGTTCCTCGTAAACCGGGAATGACTAGAGAGGAATTAATCGGCATTAATGCTGGAATTGTAAAAGGAGTTACAGAAAGTTTAATTAAACATTCGCCAAATGCTATTGTTATAATAGTAAGTAATCCTATGGATACAATGACTTATCTTGCCTTGAAAGAAAGTAAATTACCAAAAAACAGAATTATTGGAATGGGTGGAATCCTTGATAGTGCACGTTTTAAATGTTATTTATCATTGGCGCTAGATGCTTCTCCAAACGATATAGAAGGAATGGTAATTGGTGGACATGGCGATACTACTATGATTCCGCTAACGAGAATGGCTTCGTACAAAGGCGTTCCGGTTTCACAATTTGCTGATGCAGATAAATTGAAAAAAGTGGCTGCTGATACAATGGTTGGTGGTGCTACATTAACAGGAATGCTTGGCACTTCGGCATGGTATGCTCCAGGAGCGGCAGTTGCTGCTTTGGTAGATAGCATACTGAATGATCAGAAAAAATTGTTTCCTTGCTGTGTTTATTTAGATGGCGAATACGGACAAAAAGATATATGTATGGGTGTTCCTGTAATCATTGGTAAAAATGGATGGGAGAGAATTGTGGATGTGAAATTAAATGATGAAGAAAAAATTGCTTTTGCAAAAAGTGCTGATGCGGTTAGAGCAATGAATAATATTTTAAGCACAATCACTGTTTAAGTTTACTGTATCAAGAATAAATTTTCCACTTCGACTACCTGCCTGCCGGTAGGCATGGCGCTCTGTGTGACGCATCAAACGTCAGTTTGAGTGTAGTCGAAGATTTTTATAGCTACCCTAAATTATTTTGTCGCTTTTTTAATTCTATGACAACTTCAATCCCATTTAAAATTTTAGATATCGCAGGTGATGGATTTCATCTACTGTTAAAACTATACATCAATAAAAAAGTAGCACATGTAATTATTGATACTGGAGCTTCTAAAACCGTATTTGATAAAACAAGAATCGAAAAATTTGTTGCTGACAAAACATTTGAAAAGCACGATAGCTTATCAAGCGGATTGGGAACAAACACAATGACTAGTGAGCTTGTAGCGATTAAAAAAATAAAAATAGGGGAGTTGGAAATGGATAATTATAAAACTGTTTTGCTTGATTTGTCTCATGTAAATCAATCGTATTTGCAAATTGGATTAAAACCGGTTGATGGAGTTTTGGGAAGTGATATACTTTTTAAATACAATGCGGTAATTGATTATGAAAAGAAAATTTTGAAACTAAAATTCTCTAAAAAGAAATGAATTTATCTCCGTAAACACTTCGACTACCTGTCTGCCGGTAGGCATGGCGTTCAGTGTGACGGCTCGAAATGACAGTTCTGAGAATGATTTGAGTTTATCAAAAATAATTCATGAAATAAATTTCCCTTTTATTTCATCGGTGGGAATCATACACGTATCTTTTTTTCCAAACCATTTGTATCTATTTCTTGCAATGAAATCATATACCGCATTTCTAATAAATGTGGGGATGATAATAAATCCATAAGCCAATGAATATAACCCATTCATTTGTTTTGCAATTTTTAATATGGCGGTTGATTTTATGGATGCAATATTGTTTTCTATTAAAATAATACTGTCGGTTTTTGATGAATTAATTGCGTATTGCTGTACTAATTTTTTACCTATTTCTGATTGAAGTGCAGCGAACTTAAATTTGTTTTTTTTATCGTGTTTTATAATTTTATTCACGGAAGAGTTACAAAAATTGCAAACACCATCGAAAAGAATAATAGCAGTATTGTCGGGCAATTCAGGCATTATTGTCGCGTAGAAACAGAATAAGGATCAACAGCAACTTCTACTTTTTTAATACTTCCGTTTGGTGCTGTGAGAACTGTTCGTGTCATTAAATCAATAAAAGAAACATACCCATTTCTGCCTCCACAAACGGATGAATGATGGGGCGCAGGACCATCATTGGTTGCATTTCTGTTTGCAACATAAACTAATTTTTTAACATCATCCACTTCAATTCCATGTGGTTGATGTCCTGTATAAATACTAGTAACAGTGTAGTTGTTATAATTTATAATTGCCACCGAGCCTCTTTTGCCGGAGTATGTAAGTGTGTCTTCCATACAAGTGACAAATAAAAATGGTGTAGCCGGAGAAGTAGAAAAACTCATTTCAGAAGGAAATGCACCAACAGGAATAATTGCAAGTAAAGAATCATTGCTTGTTTGCATTGCTCTCACTTCCGATGTTCCTTGACAAGTTACAAAATATTTATCCCCGCTAGGGCTAAAGCGTATATCATGCGATTTTAAAGTAGTTGTTGGTAGTAGTGTGTTATATAAATTTACTATTGAGAAAGCAGAAAAATCGACAATAGGAATCTTGTAAATATCACTACTCGCCTGATTTGTAACATATAGTGTGTCGTTTGTTGGGTTTAGTGCAGATCCATGGGGTTGAGAAAATCCTGCCAATGTTGAAGCAGACATAGATGGAAGGTCTACTGTTGCTATTTTAGCTCCGATTGAACTAAAATCTATGCAGTATGCTTTTTGAGAATTGCTTGAAATCACAAAGGTGTTCCAATATCCCGAACCAATAAATGCTCTTCCAACAAAACTATCATCACTTGTTCTATATTTTTCTAAATATTGTCCGGCTAAAAAAACAACGTACCAATATTGTCCATCAGGCGAAACTTTTATCATGTGAGGAGATTCGGTGCTAGCAGAGCTTCCAACATTAATGTAGCGCATTGGTAGTAATGTTTTTTGGTCAAACACGGTAACTACATCGCAACCTTGATTGGTAACATAAAATTTTTTACGATTAGAATCATCCGCAAATTTTATTGCACCGTCTCTGCTTGGCGCTCCTAAATTAATCCAATTTTTAAGTAAGGTTACTTCTTCTCTTGTCAATTTTGTTTCGTTGTAGGGCATAGTTGGAGAAAGTGTAACTCCTAAATCGGAAAAGGTATTTATGTATGAAAAGAAAGTGCTGTAATCGCTTCTGTAAGGAATAACACAAGCGCTTCCTGTTCCGCCTTCAAATAATTTATCCCAACTTTCCATGGATAATCCACCTGCCGCTCCTTTGCTTTTATCGGTGTGGCAACCGGGTGTGGCACATTTGGTGAAAATTATTTTCCCAATATCATCGGGGAATTGATTGTAATCCGGAATACCTTTTTCGTTGGTACAAGTTGAAAAAAAGCAAATGGTGAAAATTATTATTGGAGTAAATAGAAATATGAGTTTAGTGTTTTTCATTGCTTTAGAATCAATTATTTGGACTGCTATTGTTTAACCAGCATTTTATTTTTTTTCTATCATTCAATGACAATGCGCCAGATGGAGGCATAGATTTAGCATTTAAAGTTTTATTTTCCAAAGAGCCATTATCAGCAACAATTTTTAATGCGTTGTAATTTGTATAATCTCCAAGTGAGGAGCCAATTCCATGACAACCACTGGAAGTCGAGCATTTTGAAGCTACCAAGGGTTGTATGCTTCCTGAATAGGTAGCTGCAACCTTAGAACAATCAACATTTTTTAAGTCATTCTTTTTGCAGTTTTCTAAAAAAGCAATAGAAAAAATAATTAATGTAATAATAAAGTATGTTTTTTTCATTGGATTCTTCTCTACCAAAGTTAAATAATAAAACACGCAATTCAATTTCAATGGCAGCTTTATATTTTTCGATTTTATTCTGTAACGGGAACGTCTATTGTGCTCGACTTATTATATTTAAGCTTTGTTCCTACACCGCCTGTTACCGTTAAAAAATTGAATCCAGTAATATCTCGACCAACGCCATATAAATAATAATCACCTTTTTGTAAGTTTTTAAATTCATAATGTGCGTTGGTATCGGACGTAATTTGGTCATCGTATAACGAAACATCAATTCCAGGAAATTCGGTTGCGCCATATTTTATATATACAATTGCATTTGGAATAAGCTTGGTATGA
>JAYVZC010000443.1:0-2736 GCA_043783695.1 Bacteroidota bacterium | reverse complement strand
ACAATTCTTCAGCAGAATAGAATTTTCCATGACGGTGTATTTTATCTCTCAGCCAATCTAGCAAAGGTTTCATATTGCCTTTTTCAATTTCAGATTCTAAGTCTATTATTTCCTTCTTCGCTTGAGCGAAAAATTGTGCAGCATAAAAACTACCAAGAGAATAAGTTGGGAAGTAACCAAAACTACCGTGACTCCAATGAATATCTTGTAAAATACCTTTAGAATCGCTTGGTACATCCAAGCCTAAATATTCTTTGTATTTTTTATTCCAATAACTAGGAAGGTCTTTCACTTCAATTGTACCTTCAATCAAGGCTTTCTCAATTTCAAAACGAATTAAAACATGAAAATGATAAGTGAGCTCATCGGCTGAAGTTCTGATTATAGAAGGCTTTACAATGTTCATAGCTTTGTAAAAATCCTCGAACGTTACCGCTTTGAAATTTTCAGGAAATACTTTTTGCAGCTTACCGAAATTACCTTTCCAATAAGCTAAACCTCTGCCAACATTGTTTTCCCACAAGCGCGATTGCGATTCGTGAATGCCCAATGAAACATATTCACCGGAAGGCAAACCATATTCCGAAGCCGGTAATCCTTGTTCGTACAAAGCATGTCCGCCTTCATGAATACAACTCCAAATCATTTCGTTTAAATCTTTTTCGTTGATGCGAGTTGTTACACGAACATCCTGAGAGCTAAAGTTAGTAGTGAAAGGATGCGAAGAAACATCTTGTCTGCCACCTTCAAAATCGTAACCCAATTGTTTCAATAAATCCAATCCAAACTCCCATTGCTTTTGCTTATCATAATTCAAAAACATGAAATTGTCCCTATTTTGAGGCTTTGCAGCGATTTTCTTTACGAAAGTGACTAGTTGATTCCTAACATCAGTAAATAGTATTTCTAAATCTACCGTTTTTGATCCGGGTTCGTATTGGTTTAATAGTGCATCGTATGGATGATCAAATGTTCCCAAGAGTTTACATTCTTCTCGTTTTAGTTTTACTAGCTTTTCTAAGTGTGGCGCATACAATGCAAAATTGTTTTCTGTTTTTGCTTTTTGCCATGCCTGAAAGGTTTCGGAGATGGTTTTACTGAGTTCTTGAACAAACTCAGTGGTATATTTTTTATTGTCGTTATAATTTTTTAGAGATTGCTTGATGTTGCATTTTTCTTTCTCGATAAGCGATTCATCGGTAAACAAAGTGTTTAGTAAATCGCCCAATTCTTTTGTTGTGGCCAGTTCATGACCAATTCCAGCCAAAGTAGATAATTGTTGAGCACGAAAAGCAGCACCTTTTGGAGGCATGTACGTTTCTTGATCCCAATTTAAAACAGCAGAAGAATATTGAATATCCGCTATTTTGCGCATCATTCCTTGATAGTTAGCGTAATTACTCATAAAATAAATGGATAAATTTTTGAATTATTTATTTTTCTTCATTCCTGCAAAAGCCAATAAAAGCCAGCCAACAATAAAGAATAAGCCGCCAATTGGTGTGATTGGTCCCAGCCAACGCACATCAGATAGTCCAATTAAATTTGCCGTGGTCAAAAGATATAATGAGCCCGAAAACAGAACGATTCCGGCCATGAAGCAATAGCCTACTTTCGAAATTAATTTCGAATGAATTTTGTCTACAAGCAAAGCCAATATCAATAGAGCCAAACTATGATAAATTTGATACCTGGTAGCCGTTTCAAATGCCTGAAGATTGGCTTCTGTAATTAAACCCATTTCTACTTTTGATTTCAAAAAGTGGGCAGCCATTGCTCCTAAAGCAACTCCTATTGCACCCGAAAATCCACTAAATACTAAAAAACGTTTTTGCATAATGCAAAGGTAAGAAAAAAGCGCCCCGAAAAAATTTTGCCACAGATTCACAGATTTTTTATGTAAAAAATAGCTGGTCAGATTTTGCGAAGCTTGAGTATAATAATTCGGAAAATAAAAAATTTAGAATTATAATCTGTGAATCTGTGGCTATTTTGTCTTAGCTTAGTATCTTTGCAACAAATTTCGAATTTTTTATGCAAAATATTTTAGTCATTGGAGCTGGTCGCTCCGCTTCATCGCTTATCAGGTATTTATTAAGTCATTCTGTTAAAGAAAACTGGAATGTAACTGTTGCTGATATGTCGCTTGATTTGGTAAAACAAAAAACTGTTGGATATGCTAATGCAAGAGCTATTGAGTTTGATATAAATAACGATGCTCAACGTGAAGAAGAAATAAAAAGTGCGGATATTGTGATTTCTATGCTACCTGCATTTATGCACATGAATGTTGCGAAAGACTGTGTACGTTTGAAAAAACATTTGGCAACGGCTTCTTATGTTTCCAAGGAAATGAAAGAATTGGATGCAGAAGCAAAAGCAGCAGGAATTATTTTAATGAATGAAATTGGTCTAGATCCTGGAATTGACCATGCTTCCGCGATGAAAGTGATCGATCATATTCATGAGCAAGGTGGAGAATTTACCTCTTTTCAATCGTTTTGCGGAGGATTGGTTGCTCCTGAATACAATAATAATCCTTGGGGATATAAATTTTCCTGGAATCCGCGTAATGTTGTGTTAGCCGGACAAGGTACTGCTCAGTTCATTGAGAATGGTCAGTATAAATACATTCCTTATAACCGATTATATACTCAAATTTGTTCAGTAGAAATAGATGGTTGTGGTCAATTTGAGGCTTATGCAAACCGTGATTCTTTGTCTTATCGTAAAATT
>JAYVZC010000442.1:0-2737 GCA_043783695.1 Bacteroidota bacterium | reverse complement strand
ATTTTAGTGCAATGAAAATTATCGGAATTATTCCTGCACGTTATGCATCTACTCGATTTCCTGCCAAGCCCTTAATTGATATTGGTGGAAAATCAATGATTCAACGCGTTTATGAACAAGCTAATAAGTCTAAGTCGCTTAGCGATGTAGTGGTTGCAACCGATGATGACAGAATTGCTTCTCATGTGAAGTCCTTTGGTGGAAATGTGGTAATGACAAGCGAATCGCACCAAAGTGGTACCGATAGATGCTTTGAAGCGATAAATGCTTTTTCAAAAGATGCGGATGTGGTCATCAATATTCAAGGAGACGAACCCTTTATTCATCCCGAACAGGTTGATTTGGTTGCTTCGTGCTTTGCTTCCGCAGATGTTGAGATTGCAACCTTAGTTAAAAAAATAAGTACCGAAGAAGATCTTTTCAATGCAAATATCCCTAAAGTGCTGTTAAATAAGAACAAAGAAGCGATACTTTTTAGCCGACAAACAATTCCCCACATCAGAGGCAAAGAATTCCACGAATGGCTGAAATGCTTCACCTTTTACAAGCACATTGGAATTTATGCCTACCGTACCAAGGTTTTGGCCGAAATTACAGCTTTAAAACAGTCGGCACTAGAGCTTGCCGAATCCCTTGAACAACTTCGCTGGCTTGAGAATGGCTATAAAATTAAAGTTGAGATTACTGATTTTGAGAGTGTTGCAGTTGACACCCCAAATGACCTTAAAAAACTCGCTAAATTTTTGTAATTTTACCCTTCAGTCAGATTTCTCGGCTTCGATCGAAATGACAAAAAGATGTCGATTGAAATGACAAAAAAGTGGGACAAAATGACAAGAATTATATAAATGAATGTAGAAAAACATATTGGCGAATTATTGTACGACCACAACTGTGTAATCGTTCCCGATTTAGGTGGATTTGTGGCCAATTATGCGCCTGCAAAAATTCATCCCACTCAACATACATTTACGCCTCCTTCTAAAAAAATTGTTTTCAATATCAATCTGAAAAACAACGATGGTTTATTGGCAAATCAAATTGCTTCTTTTGAAAAAAAGACTTACGAAGAAGCCTTAAAGTATATCGACTTTTTTGTAAAAGAAATTAATCTTCAATTGAAGAAAGGTGCGAAAGTAAAAATTGATGAGGTAGGAACTTTGTATTTAGATGTAGAACGCAACATTCAGTTTGAACCATCACCAACTAATTTTTTATTGGATGCGTTTGGTTTATCGTCTTTTCATTCTCCTGCAATCAAACGCGAGGCAATTGTTAAACGTATCATTGAAAAAGAATTTAAAGACAGAGACCCTTTTCAATTAGAAAAAAAGAAAAGCAATGTGAAGCGTTATGTTGCTGTAGCAATAGCTTTTCCACTTTTGTTCGCAATGGTTTGGATTCCCTTGAAAACAGACCTTTTGAAGAATATCAATTTTGCGAGCATGAATCCGTTTATGAAAAAAGAAATAAAACTTCCGGAAACAAAAACAAATACTACCGTTATTCCATTAGTAAATAATGATACCACTGTTGCTAAGTTAATTGTAAAAGATACTGTTACTCAACCCATAACAGCATCTTTGATTGATCAAGTTATTCCAGATACAACGCTTGTTGCAAAAAATGAAATTAATTTAAATTACAAATTTCACTTAGTTGCTGGTTGTTTTCAAATTCAAGAAAACGCCATCAAGTTTGTTCAAACGTTACAGGCAGAAAGTTTAAGTGCAGCCATCATCGGACAAAACAACAAAGGGTTGTATGTGGTGAGTTGTGGTGATTTTCCTACACGTAAAGATGCTTTGAATGAACTCGGCAATCTTCGTAAGTTGCAACCGAATGCTTGGTTGTATAGAAATTAAAGTTTACGGATAACGAATCAAAACGAATTTTACGAATCTGTGTTTGGAGGAAAATAGTTCTTCTTTTTAAGCTTCCCGCTTTTGTATAATTCAATATTTTCTCTTTTTCCTTTGTCGTCATAAAAATAATAAGTTCCGGTTCCATCTTTTAGTGTTCCTTTTTCTAGTGGCTTCCCCTTAATGTCAAAATAGCTTAATATTTCCCACGGAATTCCATTTTTATATATTACTTCTTTTTTCAATTGCCCGTTCTCGTAGTAAAAGCTTGTTTCCCCTTCTCGTTTATTCTTTTTGTATGTACCAATAGAATTTATTTTCCCACTTTCATAATGATAATTTTGTATGCTGTCTCGAAGTCCATCTTTATAATAACAGTCGCATTCAGGATTACCATTGGGATAAAAGGTCTTGTAGCTGCCTTGTATATAACCTTTTCTAGTTGACTTGTACTTGGATTTTATTTTTCCATTAAGATAAAAAAGGGTTACATGTGGATTATTTATTCCTGTTTTTTTTACATCAGCATAATAATCACAAACATAATATTCTTTGTAATAGTGATAAAATTTATACTTCACTATTGTATCTTTAAAAAAATAACTTTCAACATTTATTTTTCCATCTTTCTTATAGCTTCTATTTATAATGGTATCTGAATGGTATATAGTATCAGTATCAATTTGGCCTTGACTAGAAAGCGTGCAAAAAAGTAGAAGAATAATGCTTGTAGTAATTTTTTTCATTTGTCTACTGAAGAACTGTCTACTGTTTTTTCTTTCTCCACATTCTCACTTTTCTCTCTGCTTTTCTTATAAATTCGAATAGCAAGAACCAAAGTTCCTGAAAAAATAATCAAACCCAACATTCCCCAA
>JAYVZC010000441.1:0-6528 GCA_043783695.1 Bacteroidota bacterium | reverse complement strand
TAAACAAAGATAATGTTGTTGTTTTTAAGTTAGTAGAAAGAATTTCATTCTTTCTTGTATCATAACCTATGCACTTTCAGTGCATAGTGGTTGAGTTTTTTAAGTTTCGCCCCCTCTCCTGTGGAGAGGGGATTAAGGGGTGAGGTGTTACTCGCCACTCAAATAATTCTCCTGCATACTATCACACCCAAACAACTGTCTCTTTTTCATAACGGGTTTCTGTGTTGGTGCCCCACCTTTTTTCTCGTCTAACATTTTTTGAATAATGCGCGCTCTTTCTTTTTGAATTTCAATTCTCAATTTTGCATCTTCTGCGCTGTCGTAATAAATATGACCGTCAATGATTGTTTTTTCTACTTTCGCATAAATAGATAATGGATTATCCGACCACAAAACAACATCCGCATCTTTCCCAACTTTAATACTTCCTACTCTGTTATCAATGTGTAATAATTTCGCAGGATTTAAGGTTACCAATTTTAATGCTTCTTCTTCTGTTAGCCCGCCATACTTAATTGCTTTTGCTGCTTCTTGATTTAGTCTTCTTCCCATTTCAGCATCATCTGAATTGACAGCAGTTGTGATTCCCATTTTTGTTAATACAGCAGCATTGTAGGGAATAGCATCTTTCACTTCCATTTTATAAGCCCACCAATCGCTAAATGTAGAAGCACCTACTCCATGCTCTTTCATTTTGTCGGCTACTTTATATCCTTCTAAAATATGTGTGAATGTATTTACTTTGAAACCCATTGAATCTCCAACGTGCATCAACATATTTATTTCTGATTGCACATAAGAGTGACAAGTGATGAATCGTTTTTTATTTAATATTTCTGCAATAGCTTCCAATTCTAAATCTCTTCTGAATGGAGTAGAGGTAGCTTTTGCTTTATCAGACAATGCAGAAAATGCTTTTTGTTTTGCATCGTATTCTTTTGCTCTTGTAAAATAATCGTAATACACTTGCTCAACACCCATTCTTGATTGAGGGAAACGAATAGTGTTTGCATCACCCCAATTACTTTGTTTTACATTTTCTCCCAAAGCAAATTTTATGAAGCCATCTGCTTTAGCAAATTTCATTTCTTCCGGAGATTTCCCCCAACGCAATTTTACGATGGCCGATTGCCCACCAATTGGATTTGCTGATCCGTGTAATAATTGAGAAGTTGTAACTCCACCAGAAAGCTGACGATAAATATTAATGTCTTCCGAATTTATAACATCGCCCATTCTTACTTCTGCACTCGATGCTTGTGTTCCTTCATTTACACTACTTAATGCTATGTGTGAGTGTTCATCAATGATTCCGGCAGTTAAATGTTTTCCTGTTCCATCAATTATTTTTGCAAAAGCTAATTTAGGAACACCAATATCGTCTGCTATACGAACAATTCTTCCTTCTGTAATATAAACATCTTGATTTTTTAAAACACCTTCTGCTTCATTTGTCCAAACCGTTACGTGTTTAATTAAAACAGCATCGTAACGTGTTTTAAAATCGTTTACGTATTTGCTGAATCCATCTCGGTCGTCCAATGGTTTTCCATAAGCACAAAATGGATAAATGACTTGTCCGAATTTAATTGCATCTTTTTTAGCAGTATCTTTTTTAGCTATTGAACTAAATGCACTTGAATAATTTGCATTCCAATTAATCCATCCACCGTCAGGAGTTTGGCCTGTACCATTCATTTTAATAGAAGGGTCTGTCGTAATATTTCCACTTAATCTAATGGTGCCGTTTGCATCTTTTGAATTAAAGCTAATTGAAACAGAAAATCCTGAAACAACAACATTCGCAGAAATTTTTGCAGTATCAGTTAGTATTGTTGCTTTTAATTTATCTAAGTCGCCTTCTATTTTTAATTGACGTAAAATGCGTTCTGGTCCATAAGAAAAATCATAATTTCCTCTTACATCAATGGTGTTGTAATCGTTTATTTTATAGGAAGTACCTTGAATCCAGTTTTCGTATAAAATTGTTTTTTCGTCAAATAAATTTCCAGATGTGATAATAAAATTGGCAATCATTCCTCCTTTTAATTTCCCTAATTTATCTCCAATATTTAGCATTTCAGCTGGGATGGTAGTTAGCGATTTTAATGCTTGTTTTTCTGATAATCCATAAGAGATGGCTTTGCGTAAATTTTTCCAAAAATCTTTTTTATCTTTTAAATCTGAAGTGGTAATTGCAAAGGGAATAAAATATTTTTCAAAAGCAAAAGGGTTTGCCGGAGCCATTTCCCAGTGCTTTAATTCTGTTAATGAAACATAATTTGCATCGTAAGCATCTTCTACATCGTAAGCCATCGGAAAGTTTATTGGTAATATAAATTTACATCCACTTGCTTTTATATCATCCAAATTTTGGTATTCATTTCCGCTTCCTTTAATTATATAATTTACTTTAAACTCGTCTCCTATTTTATCGGCACGCAAAACATTTAGTTTGTCGTTTGTTTCAAATATTTGAGGAAGGATTTGTGAATTATTAAAAGCATCTAATGAAATATTGAATTCCTTTTTTGTCTTGTCAGATTTGTACCAGCTAGCATCTAAATAAGTTTGTCGCAATAAAGCAATGCAACCCATCATTGAAGATGGATAGTCCTGAGACGATGTTCCTTTGTCAAAAGAATACATTGCAGCGGTTTTTTCGCTTATGATTAATTCGTTTTCACGACCATCTCCCAAGGTAACAATCGCCCCCGTTCCTCTTACAATTCCGTCTTTTTGAAAAGTTAGTACAGCGCCAAATCCCAATCTGCGCATTTCTTCAGCGGCTTTATTATCTTTTACGAAATTTTTAATTGCATCGGTTTCTGGTTTTACTGCTTGATTCCATCCATAAGCTCCTTTTGTACTGCTTTCCATTTGTGGGACTCCTCCTCCGGCTGTTTTTTTTGGTTCGGGCATTCCGTAAGCTGTATAAGTATCAATAAGTCCAGGATAAATCGATTTCCCTTTCAAATCGTAAACTACTGCTCCTTGTGGAATGTTTATTTTTGTTCCAACTGAGAATATCAATCCATCTTTCACTATCAAGGTGCCGTTATCAATTGTTTCATCAGCATCAACAATAATTTTTGCATTGGTAAACGCATAGATCGTGTGATTTTTATTAGATGTTCCGTTTACAGGAAATGTTTCTTGTGCAACTAGGGTGGCACTTGTGGAAACAGCAAGGAAGTATAACAGGGTTTTTTTCATATTAAAAATTGTTCTAAACAAAAATAACATTTAAAAACTAATTTCTCTTTAAAATTGTATGAACGGTAAAATCGCTATATTTTTATTACTTTTGAGCTGACCAAAAATATATAAAATGGAAACAGGAATTCGTCATACACACGTACTAAGTGTCATCTTATTTTTAGCTATTTATTTAATCAAAACTGTTTTGTTGTTGATGAATAAAAAGGATGCATTAGCAAAATTTACCAAAGGAGTTAAAGTGCCTGAAATGATTATTAGCACTTTGTTTTTAGCTACTGGAGTTTATATGTTGACTCAAGTTCCTGAAATAAAATCGTTGTTGATTATAAAAATTGTTGCTGTAGTGATTTCTATTCCTTTAGCGATTATCGGATTTAAAAAGCAAAATAAAGCGTTGGCTGTTGTTTCTTTATTATTAATCATTACAGCTTACGGATTAGCTGAAATGAGCAAAAAGCAGAAATCGAAAAGTATGGAAGCCATTTCTGATAATACTCTAAACGGACAAAAACTTTACAATGCAAGTTGTACCTCTTGTCATGGTGTCGATGGTAAATTAAATTTAATGGGAGCAAAAGATTTGTCCTTATCAATTTTGGATACGAGTGCTCGTATCGAAATCATTAAAAATGGTAAAAATGCAATGAGTTCGTTTGGCGCAATGTTAACAGAGGAACAAATAAAAGCAGTTGCAGCATATACTGAAACTTTAAAGAAATAATTTTATAATTTGAGTTTTAAAACTTATAACTCATAGCTCAAATGTACGATACAGGGAAGAAGCAGGAAACCGCAATTTTAGTTGGTTTAATTAATAGAAGTCAGAATGAAGATACAGCCAAAGAATATTTGGATGAGTTGGAATTTTTGGCAGATACTGCCGGAGCAAAGGTTTTAAAGCGATACACACAGCGATTAGAACATCCCGATTCCCGAACTTTTATTGGTGCAGGAAAATTAAATGATGTGAGAACATTTGTTATAGAAAACAATGTCGACTTAGTTATTTTTGATGATGAACTTTCTCCTGCTCAACAACGGAATCTTGAAAAAGAAATAAATCTTGAAGAAGAAATAAAAGTAAAAGTCGTTGATCGCACTAGATTAATCCTTGATATTTTTGCGGCTCGTGCACGAACAGCACATGCAAAAACACAAGTTGAATTAGCACAATCTATTTATTTATTACCACGTTTGACAAAAATGTGGGATCACTTGGATCGTATTAAAGGTGGTATTGGTATGAAAGGAGCAGGGGAAACAGAGATTGAAACCGACAGACGAATTGTTCGCGACCGAATTGCTTTTTTGAAAGAACGATTGAAAGTGATTGACAGACAAATGGAAACGCAACGTAAAAATCGAGGTGATATGATTCGTGTTGCTTTGGTGGGTTATACCAATGTTGGAAAATCGACTATTATGAACATGTTGAGTAAGAGTGAAGTGTTTGCAGAAAATAAATTGTTTGCTACCTTAGACACAACTGTTAGAAAAGTAGTGATTGAAAATTTACCATTTTTACTTTCCGATACAGTTGGATTCATTCGTAAACTTCCAACAAATTTGATTGAATCTTTTAAATCTACCTTAGACGAAGTTCGTGAAGCAGATATATTAATTCACGTAGCAGATATTTCTCACTCTGGGTTTGAAGACCAATTAAATGTTGTGAATCAAACCCTTGCTGATATTGGCGCAGGAGACAAACCTATATTGTTGTTGTTCAATAAAATTGATGCATTCGTTTTTGATGAAAAAGAAGAGGATGATTTAACTCCAATTACAAAAAGGAATTTGAGTTTAGATGATTTAAAAAAAACCTGGATGGGCAAATTAAATTCGGAATGTTTATTTATTTCTGCTGTCGAAAAACAAAATATTGATGAGTTCAAAAAAATACTTTATGATAAAGTGAAAGAGTTGCATCAAAAAAAATATCCTTATAATAAGTTTTTGTATTAACTAGAGGTAGAGTCTCTGGTGCCGGCAGGCAGGTTCCATTCTCACATTTGTTCATTTCGATAATTCACTAGCTCTATCTCTGGCTTTCACAATTCCTTTTTGCAAATTCTCTCCAACACCACTTTCATTAAAAACGGTGATTGCAGCTTCTGTTGTTCCTCCTTTAGATGCAACGGCTTTTATTAGTTCGTCTAAGGATTTATCAGCAGTATTCAATAAATGAAAGGAACCCAGCATGGTTTGTTTTACGAGCATCTCAGCTGTATGTTGATCAAATCCCATTTGTTTTCCTGCTTCCACCATTTGTTTTACTATATAGAAAAAGTATGCTGGTCCGCTTCCACTTAAAGCAGTAACAGCATCCAATAAGTTTTCATTTTCAAAAAAAACTGTTCTTCCTGTAGTCGACAATAAATTTTCTGCTTTACGGATTTGTTCAATCGATAAAGATTTATTGCATGTAAAGGCTGTCATTCCCATTCCAAGCTCAGCAGGGGAATTAGGCATTGCTCTAACAATAAACTTTTGATTCAAAGTGTTTTCAATTCGCTCCAATTTCATTCCCGCCATTATTGAAATGATAATGTTATTATTCAATACTTGCTTCAAATCCAAACTCAATTCATTAAAATCTTGTGGCTTAACTGCTAAAATAATAATATCACTTTCGGAAATACGTTTATCGTTCACTACACAAACCTCTCCAATATTGAGCTTCAAGAGTTCTTGTTTTCTTGCTTCGTTCTTTTCTGCAAGCAATAAATTTTCTCTTGAAACAATATTATATTTCAAAAAGGCACGAGCATAAACCAAGCCCATGTTTCCGCAACCTACAATTGTAATTTTCATGTCTTTAATATTAAGCCATTCTCCACATGGAGAAGGGTTGGAATGAGACCTAAAAAATCCCTCTCAAAACTGAAAGGGATTTATAAATCATTTATTTAAATTTTATAATCCCAAAACAATCTCATTCGGATCCTTACCTCCGAACAACATCTTGGTAGGATTCTCTAACATCTCTTTTACTTTCACAAGGAAGCCAACAGATTCCCGGCCATCAATAATTCTGTGATCATAAGATAAAGCCACATACATCATCGGGCGAATAACAACTTGTCCGTTTATCGCAACTGGTCGCTCTACAACATTGTGCATTCCTAAAATTGCACTCTGAGGTGGATTGATAATTGGTGTACTCATCATAGAACCAAATACACCACCGTTGGTGATCGTAAATGTTCCACCTGTCATATCTTCAATCGTGATTTTATTATCTCTTGCTTTTAGAGCCAAGTTCTTAATGGTGATTTCTATTTCCGCCAAACTCAATTGCTCAGC
>JAYVZC010000440.1:0-2738 GCA_043783695.1 Bacteroidota bacterium | reverse complement strand
TAATGATAAGCGGAATACTTGCAAAACGAGTAAAAAGTCCAAGTAAAACCAATACACCACAAAGTATTTCAAAAGAGCCAACAAAATTTCCTAAAAATTCAGGTAAAGGCAAACCGATTTTAGCAAATCGTCCTGCACCTAATGTGTCTGAGAATAAGAATTTTTGAATGCCTTCCGAAAGAAATACGGCACCAACCATAAATCTGACAAGTATGGTTGTTTGGGAATTGTCTGTATAAATAATTTTTTGAAACATCTTATTTTTCTATTTTTGATTGTCTGTCTGTTGCGATTTTAACCGTATTAAATAGGCTTAAATCAATGGTTTTGAATTATTATTTTTTGCAAACCTATTACGGTTGGTATATTTATAAGCTTCTATGACGAACAGGAAACACTATAATTTTTCTTTTCTAATGGAGTTGGTTTTGAATAAGATTCATATTCCGGATGTTCGGCAAATGGCGCATACAAAATTTCTAACCAATATTTTAATTTTTCACTTCCCCCTTTTTCTACCTCCTCAATTATTTCCTGAGCAATATAATTTCTTAGTACATACTTTGGATTTACACTTTTCATTTCCATCTGGCGTTTCATGTCGTCAGATAATTCTCTTTCCAATCTTTGGTCATAAAGTGAAAGCCATACAATAAGTTCATCACTTTTGTCATAGAAGTTCCAAAGTTCTGAAAGGGAATCAACCTGATAAACTTTATAGTTACTTAATTGTCGGAAGAAGAAGGTAAAATCTATTGCAAGGTTAGACAAGGTTTGTAAAAGAGAAATGAATAAAGGATAGTCTTCCGATTCCAGGGTAGTAAGCCCGAGTTTACGCTGACAAAGTTTTTGACAATGGCTGTGAAATAATTCCGAAAATGAATTAAGCAAATTAATTAAACTTTCTTTTGGGAGATGGTCGCTAAAACAAAGTAGCAGCTTTTGCAGGTTCCATGCGGCAACGGAAGGCTGGTTATCATAAGCGTATCTGCCTTGATGATCGGAGTGATTGCAAACATGAGACAAGGCGGTATCTTCCAAAAATCCAAAAGGGCCATAATCAATGGTAATTCCAAGGATAGACATATTATCTGTATTCATCACTCCGTGACAAAATCCTACGGTTTGCCAATGAGCCATGAGCATGGCAGTTTTATCTATAATTTGTGCAAGCATTTCTTCAACCGGAACACCTTCAAAAAAAGTATTTCGGGTGTATTCAATCAAATCGTTTAATACATCTTTACGATTATAGTGATAGCACATTTCAAAATGTCCGAAGCGGATATTGGAAGGAAAAACTCTGGCAATAATTGCTGAGCGTTCTATTGTTTCGCGGTAAACTTTATCTTCGCCAATAATAATAGCCAACACTCTTGAAGTAGGAATTCCTAAACCGTACATGGCTTCTGAACAAAGATATTCTCTTACGGATGAACGAATCACGGCTTTGCCATCTCCCATTCTGGAAAAAGGAGTTTTGCCCGATCCTTTCGTTTGTATTTCCAATCGCTTTCCATCAGAAGTTAAAATTTCGCCTAAGGAGATTGCTCTGCCATCACCTAACTGTCCGGCAAAGACACCAAATTGATGACCAGCATAGCGGGTGGCAATTGCTTGATCATTACTAAACCTGGTTTCTCCATTTAACCATTTTTGTAAAACAGAATCACTAAGTGATTCAAGCCCAAGTTTTTTTTTCAACTCCGTTACATGAATAAGTACAGGCACCTTTAATGGGGTAGGAGTAACATGTTCATGCAAAAATGCAGGAAGTTTTTGAAAAGAATTATCAAAATTAATATCAACGCCGGACATGATGCTTGTTTGTTTATTTTACTAATTATTTTGTTGCTTGTTTAAAAAATATTTTTCCGTAAAATTTAAAATCAGTTTGATTTTTTTATTCCTTACTCTTTTACCTCCATAATTTTGATAGCATCAACGGGGCATCCCGCCTCTGCCTGCAGATTTTCTTCAAGGTCTTTTTCATTCAGTTCTATTGCCATAATTTCCCATCTATCGGCTTTTTCATTGTAAACAGCATGAGCAAGGTCTATTTTTCCGTCTTCTGCCTCCAGCCAGAATGCAGGTGCTTCGGCAGCACAATTATGTGTGCATATACAGGTTTCCCTGTCGAATTCTATTTTGTATTTTTTCATCTTTTGTTTAAAAAATATTTTTCACTTAATTCCGGTTTCTCCCGGATGCTAAATACTTCTATCTTAAAATCTATCTATTACTACTTTGGTAAATTATTTTCCTGTAAAATCCCGAAGGGATTGAATGTGAATAACACCCCGAGAATCGGGGTGAATAAAATGTCTCACACTCACACAACCGCCCTTCCTTTTTCAGGACAAACTCCACGGTTGAATGTTTTACAGTAAATATTTTTCATCAAACACAATCTGATATAATATTTGTGTATAGGTGCCCATATTTTTCTTCTTTTTATTCAACCCTTTCAGGGTTGAGCTGGATATTTACATTTGTACCACCACGATAATTATCGTGGTGGTTATTCACATTAAAGCCCTTCGGGCTTTGATTTACCAAAGTAGTACTATCCATCTACTTTTTTTGAATTCGTCCTAAAATAATTTACGGCTCCTCCCGATAAAATAAATTTAATTTGACGCTGACTAAGATCATGTTTTAAAGAATATTTTATTTTTTTTGTCTTATTAAACGCAAAATGAGGTGTTCCTTCCTCGAAATTTTTTCTTATGTTTTCA
>JAYVZC010000439.1:0-2749 GCA_043783695.1 Bacteroidota bacterium | reverse complement strand
CTTATTCTATGATCTTAAATATAGATTTACCTGTTTTCAAGTACAACAACACAATTGGATTTTTATACAACGGAAGAATTCAAGAGTTTGGAGTCCATACTAATTAATGGTAAAATTTAATGCAGCAAATTTGTTTTATTAAGAAAAAAATGTTGGTAACTTGTAGCTGACCATACAAAAAAAACAAATTCAATTCCCCCGAACCCCACACTTAAGATTACTTTAACACGTTAAAACCACCCAAATTCAAAAAAATTGATTCATTATAACCACAATCGGTTATTAACAAAGCCCTGTTTGTAATTACTATGCACACTCCTTAATATGCGAATCAAACTATAATAGTTTTGTTCAATATCATTTTTTGAAATTATTGTAAAACCATTAAAATTACTATTTCATCAACACAACAGGCTTTGGTATTCATTACTAAACAAACCAATATGAAAAATAAAAGTTTACTGCTAATTGTTTTTTTGTTTTCGGCAATAGGAAGTATTTACGGACAAAAAACAACTAAAATAAAACAACTCCCTTCAGTAGCTATTGGTGCAGGCATATTATCATTCAACGGAGATGTAGGAAACGGGGTGAACTTAAGTTCATTCAGCAGAATAAGAGCCGGTTATAATTTAACCATAGAAGAACGTATTGGAAAATATATTGGCGTTTCTTTAAATGGCATCTATGGTAAATTATCAGACAGTGAAAGAAGTAAATCAAAAAATTTAAATTTTGAAACAACAATTATGCAAGGCGACTTAAATCTTGTTTTGCATTTCGATAATGATTTAATATTTAGTCGTACCAGCGTTTTTGCTCCCTACTTATTTGCCGGAATCGGTTATTTGAAATTTGATCCTCATGGAGATTTAACTGATAAGAATAATGTAAAATACAATTATTGGGCTGATGGAACCATTCACAATTTAGCTGAAACAGATCCAATGGCTTCAACTTCAACCATAATTCAAAGAGATTATACATACGAAACAAAATTAACCGATTCTGCAACAAACTATACAAGAGGCACACTTGCTTTGCCACTGGGAGTTGGCTTTAATTTAAAAGTACTACAAAATCTATCTATAAATCTTGGAGCAACCTATTATTTAAGCTTTTCGGATTGGATAGATAATTTTAAAAGTGGTAGCAATGATAAATACATTTTTGCGAATGTTTCTATTCAATACAATTTTGGAAAAGAGCAAGACGATAGCGACCCCATTTATAAAAGTGTAGATTTTTCTGCTTTAGATAAGTTAGATGCTGATGAAGACGGAGTAAATGATGGTGATGACAGATGTCCTGGCACTCCAAAAGGAGTCAAAATAGATGGGCACGGTTGCCCTGATGATAATGACGAAGACGGTGTTCCTGATTATATGGATAAAGAATTGATGACAAAAAAAGAGGCCTTAGTTGACGTGAATGGAATTACCATTACCGATAAAATGTTAGCAGATAGGCAAAGTCAGTTTGATTCACTTGCAACTGAGAGAAGCCAACTTTTTAATGAAAATCCAAGCTTATCGTATTTAAAAGATGTGGAGGCAAAATCAACTGAATCAAGAAAATCAAATCCAACCGCTGCAAGCTCTATTCCTTATGCATTGCAACCTGCCGATAAAAATAAAGATGGGTTTATTTCAGCAGACGAAATCGCTTCAGCGATAGATATGTTTTTTGAAGGTGATTCTAATTTTTCAGTAGAAAAATTAAACAATTTAATCGACTTCTTTTTTGAACAATAATAAAATAAGTAAAACCTAAACTATATGTTAAAATACGCAGCTCTTCTATTCAACACAATTGCTTTGTTGATATACCAGTTTTTCTTTGCTGATGGTATTACTGTTAAACAAAATATTCCTTCATCTGCTAAAGCGGATACTGAATTTACTGTTGAACTAACCATTAATAAAGGATCCACAGGAGGTTTTGCAAAGCTTCAACAAGACTTACCCGAAGGCTTTACTGCTGTTCAAGAAGATAATAATGGAGCCTCTTTTACTTTTACTAACCAAGCTGTGAAATTTATTTGGATGTCCTTACCATCCGATAAAGAATTTAAAATTAAATATAAGGTAAAAATTGCCGCTGGAATTAGTGGTGATAAAGTTATTGCAGGTAAATTTTCTTATGTATCCGACAATGTTAAACAATCGGTTGACATTGCCCCTTCAACAATAACAATTGGAGATAAAACATCGGAACCGATTGCAACAACAACGGAACCAACAACTACAGAACCGACTACGACTACGACCACTACCACGCCAACAACAACTACTACAACTACTTCGGAACCTTCTTCCATTACTTGTGTTAGAACACTACCAAGTAATGTAACAGATAATTTTAGTGTTGAAATATTGGTCAATAAAGGAAATATAACAGGGTTTGCCAAACTTCTAGAAACATTGCCAGCCGGATTTACTGCTACTACAGGAGATGCACAAGGTGCCTCATTTAGTTTTGATGCCACAACTCAAAAAGTAAAATTTGTTTGGGTGTCTATGCCTTCTCAAACCGAATTTAAAATTTCTTATAACGTAGCTGTTGCATCAGGAATTACAGGCACTCAAAATATTGATGGTGTTTTCTCATACATTGAAAATGACGAAACTAAAAAATATGTATTATCTACCAGTTCAGTTATAATTGGAGCTGGCTCTGCCGTTATAACAAACAACACAAATACAACAAATACTAACACTACAATTGATCCTGTAAATACAAATACAAA
>JAYVZC010000438.1:0-15005 GCA_043783695.1 Bacteroidota bacterium | reverse complement strand
TAAACAAAGATAATGTTGTTGTTTTTAAGTTAGTAGAAAGAATTTCATTCTTTCTTGTATCATAACCTATGCACTTTCAGTGCATAGTGGTTGAGTTATGTGAATTTCTCAAGCAAGTAAGCAGTGGGAAAATTATTTATTAGATTCTTCATTGTCGCAAAAATTACGGATAACGTACTTATAGGATCATTTTTTCTTTGGAATATTGCACAACCAACAATGTTGCATTAGTTTTTGTAGTTCTAGGTTGTTTACCAAAATTAACCATTTTTTATAACAATCCTCGAAAATCGAATAGATATTGAATCGGAATAAGACACAACTTGCGTTCACCTTGCGAAAAGCTAAAATCGGATAAACAAAATCATCTTTCATCCTTTTTTTTGCTTGATAGAGTCACATTTCATTACATTTTATCCTAAAAAATATTTCACGCAACTTGCGTAAACCTTGCGAGTTTTAATAAATCATTAAACACATTTTTGCCGCCATAACCAAAACGCACCACATGGCAGCAGAAATTATTACCAAAGAAGACCTGCATTCGTTCAGGCAAGAATTGCTTCAGGAAATTAAAGAATTACTGAGCGACAAAATTCCAAAACAAAAAGAATGGCTTAAATCACCGGAGGTCAGGAAACTCTTAAAGATCTCGCCCGGCACGCTTCAAAATCTTCGCATCAACGGAACACTTCGTTACACTCGTTTGGGAAGCATTATTTATTATCGTGAGGAAGATATTCAGAAATTATTGGAAGGAGGTTTCTCTGAATGAACTATATAAAACACCTTTCAGGATTTTTCGAAAAAGTTGGCAACGACAATCGTTTAAATCCAACACACATCAGCTTATACGTTTCCCTTTTCCAATTTTGGAATGCTTGTCGGTTTAACAACCCGATAAGCATTTCCAGGAATGAGGTGATGAAGGTTTCTAAAATATGCTCAAAAGCAACATATCACAAGTGCATTCGAGAATTAAATGAGTATGGATATTTAAGATATATGCCATCCTACAATCCATTCAAAGGGAGTTTAGTTTACCTGTTCGATTTTCGAACAGGTACTGAACTAGTTCCAAGCAACCGTACTAAAATTGGAACAAGTACTGAACAAGCTCTGAACGGGTACCATACCAAAATCAGAACAAGCACTGAACAAGCTCTAGTACCATATATAAACAATACAAACATAAATAAACATAAAACAAAAGTAAACAAGAGTGTGGAGCACTCTCGCTCAAATAAAAAATCAAGTAGTTTAAATTTTAGTATGGCTGAAAAGGACGATCATAAAATCGAAAAAAAAGAAAAAAGAAAAAAAGTTGCGGCAAAAAAAGAAAAAGAACTTTTCGTCATTCCGGAACTTACCGAAGTGAAAGAATATTTTCTTTCGCAAAATTCAGAACCGATCGTGGCAGAAAAATTCTTCAATCATTTCCAATCCAACGGTTGGTTAGTTGGCGGTCGTTCAAAAATGAAAGACTGGCAAGCGGCATCAAGGAACTGGATTCTGAATGAAAATAAATTTACAGCAAACCAAACGGCACCAAAACGCACCAATCTTAATGTCACAAAGGGAAAGAACTACAATGAGCCTCTCTAACGAACCCAAAAACATCTTGACAACACAAAGTACTCACGACTATGAAAACGCATTGCTATGGATTCAAAATTGGGGTAAAAAACAATACGGAGATCATTTCATAATCCACGTAAATGACAAGCCAATAATTTTCAAATTGATTTCTTACTTTTTAAAAGATGAAAATGTTGCGGAAAAATTGGAAATAAATTTAAACAAAGGAATATTATTATCCGGTCCGATCGGTGTCGGAAAAACTTCAATTATGAGTCTGATGAAATTTTTAGAACCTGCAAAAAAAAGATTCATTATGAAATCCTGCAGAGATGTAAGTTTTGAATTTATAAAGGATGGTTACGAAACAATTCACAAATACAGCCGGCACAGTTTTGAACCAAACACGCATAATCCAAAAACATTTTGCTTTGATGATCTCGGTACAGAAAACACGTTGAAATATTATGGGAATGAATGTAATGTGATGGCGGAAATACTTTTGTCCAGGTATGATTTATTTGTTTCCCGAAATCTCATAACACATTTAACTACAAATCTTTCTTCAGGGGAAATTGAAGAGATATACGGGAACCGGGTGCGTTCAAGGATGCGGGAAATGTTTAATTTGGTGGGTTTTGAAAGAGACTCTTCTGACAAAAGAAAATAAATTAATAAAAAGTTCACGTTTTGTGAACTTTTATACTTATCTTTGCGTATAACATTATGAAAGTCCATCTAATAAAGAAACAATCGATAGAAGACTATGTTGCAGATCATGCGACCAGCAAAATTGCATTTGCCAAGTGGTTAGCCACATTAAAAGAAGCAGATTGGTCAATTCCAGAGGATATACAAGCAACTTTTCCCTCTGCAGATTTATTAGGAAATGGTAGTAGCAGAGTTGTATTTGACATTGGTGGCAATAATTACAGGATGATTTGTAAATATGCATTTGGCGAAAAAGAAATTCATTTGTTTATTTGTTGGATAGGAACCCACGCAGCATATACAAAACTCTGCGATAGAAATCTGCAATACACAGTAAGCGTATATTAAGTAAATAATTCTAATGTAAACATAGGTGAGTATGGAAACACTAAAATTTAAAATCATAAAAAGTAAAGCACAATACAAAGAGTATTGCAAAACGCTTGAAGAAATTATTATGAGCACTTCAAAAACTAAATCCATTAAGGATGAAATAGAATTGCTCACCTTCCTCATTGAAAAATATGATGAAGAACACAACACATTTGAAGAACTGGATCCAATTGAATTACTTCATTCATTGATGGAAGACCACAATCTTAAAGCAAAAGATTTAGTAGAAATACTTGATGTAAGCAAAGGATTAATCTCTGATATCTTGAATTATAAAAAAGGATTATCAAAAGAAATCATTAGAACTCTTGCATCCCACTTTAAACTTAACCAAGAAGCATTTAACCGCTCTTATAAGCTAAAGTCTGAATACAATGTTCATTTGCGAAATGCAAGTGTTATGAATACACAGAAAGAGCTTGTGCTTGCACATCGTTAAATAAACTAAATCAGCATCAATGCGTCAAGTTATGCCAAATTTAAATTTACATATTATTTAAAAATATAATTATGGCAGACAAGCTACCTTCTTCTGAATATCCAAGATTCGTTCCCAATAACGCTGAGGGAGAAGATAAATTTAAAGAGCAGGCCCATAGTAAATTGTCTAAAGCTATATCAGAATTAATTAGCAAAAAGGAGCCAAAAAGTAAAATACTCGGATTAGAAGGTGGCTGGGGTTCTGGAAAATCAAACATCATTCGATTGGTTGAAAAAAAATTATTGAATACTCATCATGTATACATCCATGACGTATGGGGATTTCAAGAAGATTTGCAAAGAAGAACATTTTTAGAAAGCTTAACAACCGATTTATGCTACCCTAAAAAAAAGGATGCGCCTGCTTTTCTTTTGAATAAACCAAAATGGGATGAGGAACTGAAAAAACTTCTTGCAAGAACGCAAGTTACTACTACAGATGTAATACCAGTATTTAGTCCGGGATTTATGTTTGTAATTTGTTGGATTGTTTTATGGACAATTTCCGGAGATTTTGTTGGTCCGATTTACATTGGCGGTGGTGGAGAAATTCATAAAAGAATGTGGGTTTTGCTTTTTGGGATTGTAGGTTATTTAATTTTTTCTTGGCGCGCATGTAAATTTCTTACGCCAAAAGATGTTTTTTATTTATACAATGAGGCTGATACTAAAAAGGTCACCAGCGAAACCATTTTTGATGAAGAGCCATCTCCGGAAAGGTTTAATAAATGGATTACTGATTTACAAAAAGATTTTCCAAAAGATAAAGAACTGATTGTTGTTTTTGATAATATGGATCGTTTACCTAAAGAAAAAGTAGGACAGATCTGGTCCTTAGTGTGCTGTGATCGTTAATGTGTTGCATTTTTATTTATCCTCCTGACAGGTTACACTTTGTGAAACTGCAGTTGCAACTCCACCCGCGACAGCTAAATAACCTGCAACGGTTACAACGCCAACTGGCAAAGCGATTGGTGATGCCACGATAGCACCACCAATTGCAGCTAAAACTAAACCGACATTTCTCAACTTCTTGAAGAAAGGTGGTGTCGGACATTTCATTCTTTCGATGATATTCATTTTCAGTTCTCCTTATTGAACATCTACAACACACAAAGCATTGTAAGCGCCATTTTTAAGTGAATACTGAACACCATTTACTTCTTGGAAGAATTCTATCATCAACAAATAGAAATTCACTCCCGCACCTGCAGGAACAGCTGGTGGAGTTAACACAGCAGTTGTTAGTGTCCCATCAATTGGTAAATTAGTTGATGGTGATATTTGAACATCAAATAAATTTCCATTGAAATCAATATTTGCAAAAGCTGATTTCAAGCTCAAGTGTGTTGCACCTGCAGGAAATTTAATATCATTCATCGGCACCAAATCAGTGATTGTGATTTCACCGGTACCAGCATCAATTGCAAATGGTTTGAATAACACACCACCCAAAATCGAGCGTTTGTTGAAATTAAAACCTTTGATGACTGCTTTACCAGCTGGTAATCCGATTCCAATACTGACAACACGTTTTCCACGTACACTCGTTCCATCAAAATTTTTGATGTCGCTCATTACTTTTGTCAATCGTGATGTTACGCGATTATCAGAAGCACTCATCATCATACTTCTGAATGCATCACGCACTAGTTTTCCTGAAGCTGCAGAAGCTCCAAACTCTTCTCCGTTTTCACGGGTTCTCACAAATGCTGGATCGCTCGCAATTCTGCTTGCGTCTACTCCGCCTTTTTCACGGGCTAAGTGGCCGTCTTGTGTTTTGTAAAAAGAAATATCTCCGATAGTTCCTTTTAGCTTAATAATACCTTTTTGTCTTGCCATTTTATATGGTTTTTAAAGATTAAACAATTTTATTTTCGGGTTATGCATAACTTGAAAACAAAAGTATGTTGAGGTGTAATCATTAGCAACAAAGGTGTTCCGCTTAATACGATTTGGTGTACTTTATGCCGATTTAGATATTTTATACCTCAATTGTTTAGAATAACTTTGCATGCATCAAAAGGCAGTTAAAAGCATAGACCAACCATAGATAGTGTATGAGTCAACAAAATCGAATCTGTATTTACCCAAAAGACATTGTTCGCATCACAGGAAAAAGTGAACGGTATGGAAGAAAACTGCTTGAGAAGATCAAAAAGGAATATTCTAAAAAAGATTATCAATTTATTTCGGTAGAAGAATTTTGCCAGTTCACTGGATTAAAGGTTGAACAGGTTCAACCCCTTATAATTGACTGATTTTGCTACAAAACTTAGCTAAAATATAGTATGGTTTACTTGCAAATAAGTGATAATCGTCCTATTTTTGTCAAAACCGATTACAATCAAACGACATCAATAAAGTGGTGAGTAATTCGGTGAGTTCTTTTGGCTTTTGAAGTTTTACTATTGTCAATACTGGTGGTACAAAGGAGGGTGTTAATCCCTATTTCTCCGCCAGTTCAGTAAAGACTGATACTCCAGAGGCAAAGAGGTCACTTAAAGGTGACCTTTTTTCATTTAAAAGGTTACCTATTCGATACCTAAAGTAATTTATAGAATTAGGTATCGCCAAATCCAATCATTATCTCTACTCATACAAAAAAGCACAAAAAATACTTTAAATTCACTAACTTTGCTTTAATCCCTTTCACTTGTGTTATACACAACAAACGTTTGTTTATGAAAAAGTACCTAATTCTCTTATGTTTAAGTGTTGTAACATTCTCAAGTAGTATTAAAGCCTCAAATGTTACTGCTTATTTGACTTATGCCATTTTTACTAGTCCAGCAAAAGGACCATATATAGAAACTTACATTTCTGTAATTGGTAATTCATTGCAGTTTGTAAAAAATGCAAACGATAGATTTCAAGGCGCTGTTGATATTTCTATTGCATTCAAACAAGATGGAGAAATTAAAAGTGCCCAAAAGTATTCCTTAAATAGCCCGGAAACGGCTGATACTTCCAAAGGAACCCCCAATTTTATTGATCAACAACGTTATTCAATTGCAAACGGAGCTTATGAAATGGAGTTATCTATTGCTGATAAGAACAAACCGAATGAAAAACCTTTTGTGACGACAGTTGCTGTTACAATTAATTTTCCAGATACAATAATTGGGATTTCCTCCATTCAATTGCTGGAATCATATACAAAATCATCTGTTTCAAGCATAATAACAAAAAGTGGCTATGATTTAATGCCTTATGTTGCCAACTATTTTCCTGAAAATATTGGAAGAATAAAATTTTATACGGAGATGTACCAGGCTAAAAAAATATTGGGTGAAGGTGAAAAATTTATTGTGAACTACTATATTGAATCGTACGAAAGCAAAGAGAAATTAAGTGATTATAGTGGTTTTAACAAACAACTTGCCAATGATGTAAATATTTTATTGTCGGAATTTAATATCGAAAAATTGCCCTCCGGAAATTATAATTTAGTTGTGGAGGTAAGAGACAAAGAAAATAAAATAGAGGCAGTACAAAAATGTTTCATTCAAAGAACCAATAAAGTAGCTACTTTAAGCTTCGATGATTTAAAGTCAATCACTGTTAGCAGCACATTTGTTAGTAATTATAAGAACATTGATTCGATGAGTTATTACATTAAATGTTTGCGACCTATTTCCAATTCAACTGAAATTCAGTTTTCAGAAAATCAATTAAAGGGAAAAGAGTTAGAATTAATGCAACAATATTTTTACAATTTTTGGAAATCGAGAAATGCTACTACACCCGAAATTGCTTGGTTGGAATATTACAAAGAAGTAATGAAAGTGAACAAAGAGTTTGGTTCCTATGGATTAAAAGGATTTGATTCCGACAGGGGCAGAGTTTATTTGCAATACGGTCCACCCGACCAAAGATCAAACTACAACACTGATCCCAGTGCCTTGCCTTATGAAATTTGGGAATATTATACTTTAGTTGATAAATCGAAAGCACTTACAAACCCTGACAATCGTCAATCAAATAAAAAGTTTGTTTTTTATAATCAGGATTTAGTTACTAATAAATATGAATTGATTCATTCAGAAGCACGAGGGGAAATTAATAATACACGTTGGAGGTTATTGGTTTTTAAAAGGACAACACAATCACCAAACCTAGACAATGGAAGTGTTCCCGATAATTATGGTGGGAATGTCGATGATAATTTTAAAAATCCCCGTTAAGTTCGTCAAGCAAATTAATTTATGAAGGTTGCAGTTGTCATTTTAAATTGGAATGGTAAAAATTTTTTAGAAAAATTTTTACCATCTGTTTTTGCCTATAACTCTTCCTATTCAGAAGTTTTTGTCGCTGACAATGCATCCACGGATAACTCTGTTTTTTTTCTTAAAAATAAATATCCTCAAATTAAAATTATTCAAAATGTTAGTAATGGTGGATTTGCAAAAGGATACAATGATGCATTAAAATTTGTTGATGCAGAATATTATGTGCTTTTAAATTCAGATGTAGAAGTTACTCCCAATTGGATTGACTCTGTTGTTCAATTAATGGATAGCGACAAATCTATAGCTGCTTGTCAACCAAAGATAAAGTCCTTTGATAATAAAAACATGTTCGAGTATGCTGGTGCGGCCGGAGGATTCATTGATAAATATGGTTATCCTTTTTGTAGAGGCAGAATATTAGATTCAATTGAAGAAGACAAAGGTCAATACAATGATGTACGAGAAGTATTTTGGGCAACAGGTGCATGCTTGTTTGTGCGATCAGAATGTTATCATAAAGTAAATGGTTTTGATGAAGATTTTTTTGCTCATATGGAAGAAATTGATTTGTGTTGGCGATTGAAAAATATAGGATACAAAGTAATGTATTGCCCAAATTCAACTGTTTATCATGTTGGTGGCGGTACATTAAACAAAACAAGTTCTAAAAAAACGTATTTAAATTTTAGAAATAATTTGATTTTGCTTTGTAAAAATCATCCTCCGGAGTACTTTTTTGCAAAAATATTTTGGAGAATGAACTTAGATGGACTGGCTGCCTTTAAATTTTTATTTTCCGGACAATTCAAACATTTTTTTGCTGTTATAAATGCTCATAAAAGTTTTTATTTTACTTTATTCTCTACCTTGAAAAAAAGAAGAGCATTGAAAAAGCAAGTTGCAAATTATACAACCACTGCAGTTTATCTACACAGCATTATCGCTGATTATTATATTAGAGGAAAAAAAACTTTTAAAGAGATTGATCAGACTTAGTTTTTTTTTATTAAGTAAGTTGAAATATTTGATTTGCCAATTAATAGTTTTATTAAAATATCAATTTATACCAATACTTAGCTCAAAATAGTCCAAAGGATATTTTGAGATTAGTATTGTAAATGCCGAGAGAGTAACTGTTATAGTGCAAAATTGCAAAGCTATTATTGGACTACCTGCCTGCCGGCAGGCCGGTTACAGATACCGATTCGGTATTACATCATCTTTAAATTCTCAACCCTTAAAACGAAGTAAAGAAGAAATTAGACCAATTGTTATTATAGGAGTCCAAAGGACATTTTGTAATTTACAATGGTTAATGCCGAGAGAGTAGCTATTGTAGTGCAAAATTGCAAAGCAATTATTGGGCTACCTGCCTGCCGGCAGGGAGGTTACAGAGATCAATTCGTTTATTTCCTCCTTTGGAGAATTTCATCAATTTTGTTTTGTAAAAACGTATTGATTTATTACCAGAATATCCAAACCGCTATTGGAAAAAACGGCTGACATATCTTTTACCGAATGTACAATAGGTTTACCCATAATATTAAAGCTGGTATTTAATAAAACCGGAATAGATGTAAGTTTATAAAATTCGTTTATCAGATTATAAAAATGCAAATTACTTTCTTTAGTTACAGTTTGTAATCTGCCTGTATTATCCACATGGTTTACTGCTTTTAAACTTGTTCGTTTGGATTCTTTTATGGTTAACACACGTTCCATAAAAGGAGTTGGGTGATAATTTTCGAAATATTCTTTTGCATATTCTTCTAAAATGGCTGGCGCAAAAGGTCTGAACTCTTCTCGAAATTTTACTCGATTATTAATTTTATCCTTCATATCAGGCAAAGAGGGGTTGGCAAGAATAGAACGATTACCCAGTGCACGCGGACCAAACTCTGCCCGCCCTTGCACCCAACCGATTATTTTTCCTGCTTGCAATTCCTTTGCTACATAGGAATATAAAGTAGAGTATTCCATTTTCTCATTTGCGTAACCCGAGTATTTTGCTAAAAATAAAATGTCTTCTTCCGGAATATCAAATCCCAAATACGGATTTGTTTGCCCCTGTGGTATTTGTTTTTGTGGATTGTGTTTCTGAAAACTTAAAAGTGCGGCACCAACAGCACCTCCGTCATCAGCAGGAGCAGAGGGTATGTAAACATTTTTGAAAGGTGTTGCCAAATGTATTTTTCCGTTGTAAGCAGAATTTAATCCGCAACCGCCTGTAATTACTAAATTAGTGTGAGACCATTTTGCATGTATGGTGTTCAGGAGTTTTGTAACAATTTCTTCATAAACTAACTGACCGGTAAAAGCCATATCGTAATGTGTTAATCCGGGATAAGCATTGTTTTTTATTTTTTCGCGAATAAATAAAAATTGCTTAGCATTTTTTAGGATAAGGGATACTCCGGAAACACCCATCCAATCGTTCAAATCAGCATAAAATGCTTCGTTCTTTTTTCCGTAGGATGCCATTCCCATTACTTTCCATTCTTCGCCTGCTAAGTGGTAAAACCCACAAAAGGTGGTTAATGTTGCATAAAAATCACCAAGGGATGCTCTCGATTTGTTTCTAAAAAGTTTAGTGAAAGATTGACCATCGGCTCTGTAAATGGTATATGAACTAGCTTCGTCCCCGGCACCATCTAAAACCAAAACGATAGCTTCCTTACAAGGTAGGGTATAAAATGCCTGATAAGCATGACACAAATGATGGTCGAAATAATCAAGTGATTTATAAGGCAAATTAAAATGTCGATTTAAAGCTCTTCTAAAAGCTGATCCCGCCATTAATAAACTGCCAAAATGGGAAGAAGATGAAAAATTTATAAACCCGGCAAATTCATCTCCGTCAAATTTTAACCTGCGTCCCAACCATTTTGTAAAACGGGTATAATTTTTTATGATATAAACAGCTGTAGCAGCTTTTAAAAATTTAAAAAGACTATCACCGTTTGTCCAGTTGAGTGCTATTTCGTAATCAGAAAACGGATAGCGTTTTAAAATTTCGTCTACATAAAAAATGGTGTCTGCTGCAGTGCTAAGTGCTCTTTTGTGCTGAAGATATCTTTCTATTGCTTCAGCAAAAACAATTTCTCCTTTATCATTAACCAATGAAATAGCAGGGTCATGAAAATTAGCAGATAAGCCTATGTAATATTTGTTCGACAATTTTTATTTGTTTACTCGCTCTTTTTGCCCAGTTCTATATTTATCCCACAATTCACATAATAACAAAAATTAGTAAAGTGTTGCCCCGATGCTTTATTATAAGTTGATTTGGTAAAATCATTTTGACCAATGAGCTCTGCTATAAATTTCACTTTTTTATTTCCAGCACAAACTCCTGCTCCATAAGTAATTCCATAATTTAGTTTGCTAAAATCCTTTTCAGTTCTTGTATCTGATGCAAATTTGTCTTTGGTATTATAATATAGCAATACATCCATTCTAGGTCCGAGCTTGGCGAAAAACAATTTTCCAAATTTCATTTTTACTGTTGGCGAAATACACAAGTAATTCATTGCAACTATATAGCTTTCTCCACCTGTTCCTGAAATTCCTCCAAATGAGTTGTACGAGTATATGGGGCTGTAATTCACTCCTCCTTTTTGTATAAAAGAAATATCTGTATTAAAATCAAATTGTTTTTTTGCCCCAAAAGTAAATAGGGTTGGTTCAACGGTAAAATTTAGAGATGCCTTTGGGCCACCATCTCCCAATTTTTTAGGCGTTCTAGTTTGCCCTGCTATACCTGCTCCTGCTTTTATAGAGATTCCTGTAAAGACTTGGCTGCTTGCGGTAATGGAAAGTGCTAGTAGCGTTAGGGTGAATATTTTTTTCATTTTGTAAAGATAAAGTATTAAAATGCCCAACCTAATTTTACTTGATATACAAAACTAGGATATATACCATCTCCGTGATCAAATAATTTTTTTCTATAAATATCTTTTTCCGAATTTGGCCAATCATTGTCTGTTCCTATTCTGTTTTTTGAACTACTGGAAACATACTGTGCTCCTAATCCAACGGCATAATCAATAGTAAAGCCTTGTTTTTTAATGCAGTTATATCCAATTTTTAGATTTAATGCATACACATTTCTATTTACCGTATAAATGTTTGATTTATAATATGTCTGATTTGGAAACGGAACATCATTAATATAATCTACAACGGTTTCTTGTCTTTTTGTTTGTGTGTTTTGATAACTCACATTTGTGGCCACATAATAACCTGTGTTTTGTAAGTCTTGCGATTTGAACTGAAAAATATGTGGCCAAAAAAGAAAAATGGCAGGTATAACTAATTTTCTTCTGTTTAAATACTGTTTCCCTTCTACTTGTACTTTTATTCCGGATGTAGTTATTGATGATAGCTCAAAGTAACCACTTGAAGGACCTAAAGGTTGGATATAACCAACATTTAGTCCAATTGATTTTCTATTTTTTAAGTAAACTTCTGTACCTATATTAATAGTGTAAGTGTTTAGGTAGCTTGGAACATAATCAAATAAACTTGTTGTGATGGTTACACGCTTAAAGCTTAAACTATCCTTGCTTTGGGAAAAGGTAAGATTAGAAATGGCAATTAAAATAAATAGTGTAATTCCTTTTTTCATTTTTAATTTAATGATGTTTAATGTTATATATAAATTTGGGCACAAAAGTAGTAAGTTTACTGCTTAATCAATTTTTTAATAACATATTTTCCATCTACTTTTCTTATTTTTAAAAAGTAAATTCCGGCCGCTTCACCCGATAAATCAATTTTTGTGATAGTTGATTCAATTTTTGAATAATCTAAAAGTTGAATACCTTGACTGTTGTATAAAATTATTTGCTTTGGAATTTCTGTTGATTCTATTGTGAAATAATTGTTACTTGGGTTTGGGAAAATTATAATGTTTTCTTCTTTCAAAATTGTTTTAACTTCTGTTTTGTAAACAAGTTCTTCGTTTGGATTGAGAAGTTCAGCATTTTCTTCAGAAGAAACAATTGATTCTTGATTTTGAATAGCACTTCTATATTGTTGTGATTCTACTCCATCACATTGTATAGGACCTACTTGAGCAATAAAAGTACTTCCAGCACTAGCAATAAATCCAGCTGCTAACACAATTTGATTTCCAGCTTTCATTGATACATTTGAGCCACTTGCAAGAATGAAATCTCCATTTGGAATAGTAGTAGTTACGCTATTTCCTGCCTCTATTTTATTGCTTGCAATATAATTTCTAGTATCGGTAATAGTTTTATTCTGCAAATACAAATCTTGATTAATTAAAGCATTAATTAAAGGTTGAATAATATCAGAGGGAATGTTATCATGAAAACTTGTAACTGCAGGTTGAATAGTTGTGCTAAATTTTGAAATTCCACCAACAATATCTAAAGCACTATTGTGTGATATAAAAGTTGGAACGGAGTGTTGATAAATGGTAACTGTAGGGTCAGAAAACGGTCTTAAAACAGCTATTAATGAACTTTTAATGTCTTTTAAATTTATCGCAACTACATTTTGAAGATTCACGCCTGCGGGCGGGCTCGTACTAAATGTTACCGGGATTGGGTCAATATTTAATCTAGGTAAATAAGAACCAGGGACAACTTCTTCTGGGCTTAAGTAAAACGTTCTATCAAAACTATCATTTAATGCTCCGGAAACATCAACAAACAAAAATTTTGTACCCACAGATGTAGGATTGGGATTAGCATTAGAAAAAGAGACTCCAATTGTTGGTACTAGATGAGGGTAGCCATCACCATTTAGACTGTTTAACTCAGTATAAAAAGTAGAATTAGCAACTCCAGATGTTTCATAAGCATTATAGGTTAATAGTTCTTTAGCTGCGTCATTATTTGAAGCAGTTTCTGCGTAAGCATCACCAGCTGTTATGGTTTTTCTCCAATCTTGGAGTGTTTTTGATACGGTAGCACCTTGATGTGGAGCATCCAAACTCAAAAATTTACTAATTGGTAATGGTATGCCACTTGCTTCGGCTTTAGCACATGCATATCTATTTATTATTCCACCCATACTCATGCCCGATGCAATAATTGGTTTGTTTCCATTTATAGCTGAGACATATCTAATTGCTGAAGAAAAAATAGCAGCATTATTTCTAATAGATTGTGAATTGTATTTATAATTGATAATATAAATATCGAAGCCTTTTGTTAACAAACAATTGATTAATTCATTTCCAGCTTCTCTATAATACTGTTCTGGTTTTGTGTTGTATGCATCAAAACCTTCTGATAAGATGAGTGGAGTGGAATTACCTCCTGCATTGCTTTTCCAAACTCGTAAAGTGTTGCAATAATTATCTTTATAAAAACCATCCGATTGAGGAATAATATTTACAATATATTCTCGATGATAAATTACTCCGGAAGCGGGGGTGCTAAAATTTACTTCTAGTCTATGAATACCAAGGCTTGTAAAGTATGACGAAAAATTATTCCAAACATAGTTTGAAACAGAGACACCGGCATATAAACTCACATAACCTCCATTGTCTACATTAACTTCTATACTATTCATTATTAAACCATAATCCAATGCGAAATTAATTTTACTATTATTTAATTCTGCATACACATTTGTTTTTTCGGTAGGAGATAAACTAATTGTAATTCCTTGCCCACTTTTACTTTCTACTCCCCAAGTATATGAACTTTCTGTATTAGGCGTAGCACCTGTTTCAACAGATGAACTTACTTGGTTTATCCAATTTACGATTGTTGGTGTTGTACATTCATATTGACCAAGATACCTAGGAACTCCGGTAATACCGAAGTTGTCGGTTGCTCTTACCTGATAATAATACGTTGTTCCTGAAACAAAAGGTCCGTAATCAATTATTTGATAGTTTCTGTCTCCACATGTTCCACATCCATTGATATATCCACCCACAACTGAATAACCACTTTCAAAATCTGTATCCGTGGATTTACGTATTTCATAATAGTCGTTGTTCACTTCGCCATAAGTGGAGAAACCTACAGTTAAAAACACTTGACTTTCGTCACAGCCATATTTTGTTGGTAATATCCAATAATTAATTGTAGCTCCGTAATTAACTCCGGCATAAGAGTTTATTGTAAAAAATATTAATAGGAAAGTTATTGCTTTTTTCATATTTGTTAATTGGTAATTTACCCTTTTACGGTATGGTAATCATCTCGTATTTGAGTTAATGTTTAAATTGTATTGACTTTAGTTGTGGAACTTAGAAAAATATTATTTACTTTTTTTCTCTAATATTTCTATTCGCTTATTCAATTCTATAATATAAAGTGTTAATTCTTCTGTTTTTTGCAAAAGCTTTGTGTTTAATTCACTTAAGCCAACTCCGTTTGTTTTCATATCAGTAGCACTTGCTATTTCAGGTAAGTGTTTTTCTACATTAATTTTTTGCTCCAAAATATCTAATGGCATTAGTTCATACCCTTTTTCAAAAACAAAATCTGCACCTGTAGTATTTACAACTATTTCAGAAGCTCTTATTTTTCCGTTAACATCTAATTTATATGTTGAATTAACTTGTGTCACTTTATCTATAAGTACATTCCCGTTTTTTAAAACTGTTAAAGCGTTGTT
>JAYVZC010000437.1:0-2764 GCA_043783695.1 Bacteroidota bacterium | reverse complement strand
AAATGAATCGCTGGTTTAAAAAAATTCGACAAAAATAACTGCAATGGTGTTTTTTTGTATTAAACAAAAATGTAAATAAAATGGATATACTCAGTAGCATCTTTAAACTTTCTGCAGGAATAGGTCTTTTCCTCTTTGCCATGTATTTATTGGAAGAGTCATTAAAAAATCTTTCAGGACGAAACTTTAAAATATTTCTTCAACGAACTACTAAAAACAAAATAGGAGCTGTAGCTGGCGGAGCGTTAGTAACAGCAGTGCTTCAAAGCAGTTCTATGGTTTCGTTAATGGTATTGGCGTTTGTTGGGGCAGGAGTATTTACAATGAAAAACGCATTAGCCATCATTCTTGGAGCAAATCTTGGCACCACCATTGATAGTTGGTTGGTTGCAACTCTTGGTTTTAAAACAAATATAGAAGTAATAGCATATCCTGCTGTTTGTACAGGAGGTCTGCTTCTTATTTTGTTTGGAAAACATAAAATAATTAAATACACATCTTATTTTCTTTTTGGTTTTGGCTTATTATTTATTGCACTTTCTTTTATGAAAACGGCAATGGAAGCACAAGTAGAAGTTTTTGATTTTTCGAAATATGCGGAGATGTCGCTTGCTGTTTTTTTACTCATTGGCTTTTTAATTACTAGCATTGTACAATCGAGTTCAGTAACAATGGCACTAACGCTTACGGCACTTCATGTTGGGGCAATTAACTTTCCATCAGCGGCTGCTATTGTGCTTGGTTCCGAAACAGGTACAACTATTAAAATATTGTTGAGTGCATTGGGAGGTAATGCTTCAAAAAAACGAGTAGCGCTCGGTAATTTATTCTTCAATGTTTTTCTCACTATATTTGCATTTGTATTGATAAAACCTATTTTACTATTAATAACCGGCATTTTTAATATAAGTGACCCGCTTATTGGATTAGTTACTTTTTCGACTTTAATTAATTTATTAAGTATTGTTGTTTTTCTTCCCTTTCTCAATCCATTTGCAAACTTTTTAGAAAAATTCTTTAAAGATACTGATGCATCAGCTGCAGCTTTTATAGGACATGCCAACACTACAGAACCCGAAACCGCACTGGATTTATTTCATAGAGAAACAGAATATTTTATTCACAATTCCATTCTTTTTAATCTGGAGTTATTTGAAATTAATAATGAGTCGTTTCAAGTGAATTCAGAGTTTAAAAATATTAACGAAAAAAGAAAATTTCTTGCAAAAACACAGGAAGAGAAATATGAATTTATGAAACAATTGCAAGGAGAGTTGCAGCTATTTTACTTAAAACTCAGAACAAAACTTGAGAATGATCAAGACGAACAACTTGATCAATTAATTTCTTCTGCACGAAGTTCAATGTATTCTATGAAATGCATAAATGACATTAGAAGTAATATCAGTAATTTAAAACGATCTTCGAAGGATATAAAATTTGATTTTTTTATACATCACAAAAAGGCAACGGAAAACTTATATCACCAATTAAACTCTCTCATCTCAAAAAAAGCGGATGTGAATTTTGAGAAATTGAAAAGTATATTGAGTGATATAGAAAATAATTATAGCACCTCTCTTAATAATTTTTACAAAGATGCTCAAAATGCTCCAATTGATGATTTAGATATAACCACTGCTATTAATTTTAATCACTCTCTTTTTAATTCTAATAAAGCGATGTTGATGGCCATAAAAGACCTTATGCTAAACGAAAAACAAGCCGAAGAATTTAATGTAATACCTGTTTATAAAACATAACTTTAATCTGTTTGGGTTTAATTCTTCGAAGTTCTGTCTCAATATTTTTATACTGTCGTCATGCTGAATTTATTTCAGCATCCCTAACACAATATATTCATCTGCTATTGTTGAGTCCCTGATCTGCTAACTGGCGGACAGGGTGACTTTTGGATGTCTCGTCAGCTATATTGCGAGGTAGTTCATTTAAATCGCAAATCATCAAAAAAATCCTGAATAAAAACTTGACAAAAAACCGTAACACAAATGTGTGAATTATGCAACTTAAATCTAAAGTAGTGTAACAAACACATTATTTAGTTATTCATCTTTACAGAGAAATCAGTAAGTAACAATTTAAAAATAAAACAATGTCAACAGCTAAAAAATTAGGTATTTGGATGGATCATGCAAATGCACACGTAATGGAGTTTACAGTAAATCCTATTGAAACAAAAACAATAACTTCCAAATTTACGCACGAAGAAAAAGAACATAGTTTGAGTAAAAATGAAAACCTGATGCACAATAAAGAACAACATCAACAAGCTGAATATTATAAAACTTTAGGTGAAACTATTAAAAATTACGGCGAAGTAATTCTTTTTGGACCTACTGATGCAAAAGTGGAGTTATTTAATATTTTAAAGAAAGATCAACATTTTTCTAATGTTAAAATTGAAATGAAACAAACGGATAAAATGACAGAGAACCAACAACATGCTTTTGTCAGGGATCATTTTTCAGCTCAAGCTTAAACTGTATAAAATTTAAATTGGGGCCTTAATAACGAAATTTTAATTCGTTAAATGTGTGAATATCATAACTTATTTGCAAAATAATGTAACGAATAACCTTCTATAAATAACCACTTTTGGTTTTGATATTTTTAATTTAATTAAACTCAATTATGAAATAGTTCTGTTTCCGAAATGCAGCCAATTTTAAAACAATATGACTATATCATACTACATAGTGCGGCATGTGTTATGACAACTAAAAATCAATAAAACCTACATATG
>JAYVZC010000436.1:0-2766 GCA_043783695.1 Bacteroidota bacterium | reverse complement strand
GCCCCGCCACACTCTGTGAACGGGGCTTTTTAATGTGTCTTGTTTTTTGAAAAAAAACTTATACACATTTATCCCGATGAAAATGGGGATCTGCTATAATACCGAAAGCATATATTTAACCTGCCATCGGCATTAACCATTGTAAATTATAAAATGTCCTTTGGACTCCTTTTTTATAATAACAATTGCTATAATGTAGAGTTAAATTGAAAAGAAAAAAAATTAGTCATACGTTCATTTTCTAAACTATCCGAAAAATATTATTCGCCTTCGCCTTTTCTTGCTTTATCATAATCCGGATGATAAAGAAGAGGATCAAGTTCAATTTTATCTTCATTCGATAAACGGTATTTAAGGAAAACTTTTTGATATGCCTTCGCAGTCATACTATCCCAATGTATAATGCCATTCCTTCGTTGGTACGTTTGGAATAAATTTAAAGAAACAAGTAGAACAAGTACAGCCAATAAAGTGGCAAATAGTATTTTAGATTTTGAAATAAAATATTCTAAAAATGTGGCTAACGGAATGGCTAATAAGGCGTAGGAGTCAATCATGGGACGACTTCCATAACTTCCGGCATACCACCATGTCCACCAACTATAACAAAGGAAAATATTTATTGCTGTAAAAAATAATATTGGAAAGAAGAAACGCTTGTTGTTTTTTGATAAGAAGATAATCCCTATTAGTGATAAAATCATAATTGGGGTGTATATCAACCAACCATTCCTAAAACTAAACAATCCAAGTAATATATGAGGATTATTAAAATAAAAATGCTCTTGCATATAGCTATAGAAAAACCATTCACCTGTAAAATATTTCCAATAAATTAGTTGTGGAGAAATGGCTAAAAATGAAAAAAGTGCTATTGTTAGCAAGTGCTTTCTATTAGTGCATAAGAAATTTATTTTATCAATTAATGTTTGTTTTGAATAAACATTGTATAAAAGCGGAAAAAGGAAGATGATTATATTGATGGGTCGAATCAAAAAAATCAAACCCAATAGCAATCCGATAATAATTGATTTTTTATAATCGGGTGTTGAATGCCATTGAATAATTTGATAAATAAAAACAGCAATGATTGCAAATGAATATGCATGGGACATGGCGGGTTCAGTGGTGGTATAATAATATAAGTTGGTGCCGAGTAAAATGCAAAAAAGACTTATGCCTGTCGCAACTTCTGAATAGAATAAACGCAAAAAATTTCGCAGATATGCTAATCCGATGAATAAATAAACAATGCTTGAAAGAGCAATAAAGAATTCATACGGATCAGAAAAACCATTCGCTTCAAAACCAAATAAATAAGCTGATGCATGAGCAATCAAGAAAAAAGGTAAGTACAAAATAGACATTCCCATTGCGAATTTATTAACTCTGTTTCCATTAGGAGCAGTTTGATACCAAAATTGATGTTTTTCTTCAAATGTTTTATCGTCTCCGCGTTTTGTGAATTCGAGGGAAATGTCGTGGTAAATAAATGTTGCCGGCAAATAGCCATAATAGAATGTAACATCCCAGCAAATTATTTTTTGATTAGTTTCTGCATGATTCCACCTTTTGAAACCAAAGAAAGACCAAATCATAGTTATAAAAAGTAGCCATAATACTAATTTTGAAAAAGCAATGTTCTTGAAATTATTTTTCATGATTTTTTTACAAAATAAATTACTGAATATTTTTTAGATTTAACTTTCTTAATTTAGGTGCAATCTTATAAGTCCCGGCAACAATAAGAATCGTCATGACTCCGCCAAAAATAACCGAACGAACTAAACCCATAGCATTTGCCATAACACCCGATTCGAATCCTCCAATTTCATTTGAAGATCCAATAAAGATACTGTTTACTGCAGAAACTCGTCCCCGCATTGCATCCGGAGTAGATAACTGAAGAATTGTATGACGAATGACCACACTTACATTATCGAAAGCACCTGTTAGGAATAAAAATAAAAGGGATAAATAATAATTGGTTGAAATAGCAAATAAAATTGTTGCGACACCAAATAATCCAACATTTATAAAAAGATTTTTTCCGGCATTTTTAGTGATAGGCTTGTAAGCTAAAATAATAGCAGTAAAAATAGCGCCAACAGCAGGTGCAGCTCTTAAAAAACCAAGTTCAGCTGCACCAACATGCAAAATTTCATCTGTAAAAGCAGGAAGCATAGCAACAGCGCCTCCAAACAAAACTGCAAACAAATCAAGGGATAAAGCAGCTAAAATTAGTTGATTACTGAAAACAAATTTTATTCCTCCTGATAAACTTTGGAAAAGGGTTTCTTTTTTCTCCTTTATAGGAATGGGTTTTGACGCAATAAAAACAAAAGATAAAATAGACAATAGTATAAAAATAACATTTACTTTATAGGCTATCGAAAAACTAATAGCACATATTAATCCGGCTATAGCCGGACCAATTACAGCACCAACATGCCAAATACTACTGTTCCACGTTGCAGAGTTTGCATAAAGTTCACGAGGAACTATCTGAGACATAAATGCCGGAAATGCAGCTGAAATAAACCCACGCACAATGCCAATAAATCCAAACACTATATAAATCGGAAGTGTTCCATAATTTTTGAGAACAGTGGATGTATCCAACGAAAAATAGAGTAGAGTAGAAGTCGAAACAATAAGCAAGGACATTGAAACAAGTATAATTAGTTTGCGACTAACAACATCAGCAACATGACCAGAAAAAAAAGAGACGGCAATAAATGGAATGGCTTCTGCTAAACCAATTAA
>JAYVZC010000435.1:0-6610 GCA_043783695.1 Bacteroidota bacterium | reverse complement strand
TTTGTTAAAACTTTCATTCTTCCTGAATTTGCCATATCTTCGTTTCTTAATATAGAGTAGTGTCAGATAGTCTAGTTATTATACCAACCTATAACGAAAAGGAAAATATAGAGCGAATGGTTCGCAAGGTATTTTCTTTAGCATTTCCATTTCATTTATTAATTGTGGATGACGGTTCTCCTGATGGGACAGCTGATATTGTAAAAAGATTAATGCAGGAATTTCCAAATCGTTTATTTATTGAAGAACGCAAAGGTAAATTGGGTCTGGGAACAGCCTATATTCACGGTTTCAAATGGGCACTCTCAAAAAAATATGAATACATTTTTGAAATGGATTGTGATTTTTCTCACAATCCCGATGATTTAATTCGTTTGCGTGAGGCTTGCCTGCCTACCGGACAGGTAGGCACAGCTGGAGCTGACGTAGCAATAGGGTCTCGTTATGTCAAAGGTGGAAAAATAGAAAATTGGCCTAAAGGAAGAATCTTGATGTCGTATTTTGCTTCCATTTATGTTAGAATAATCTTGTTTGTCCCAATACATGATACCACTGCGGGTTTTAAATGTTACAAAAGGAAAGTTTTAGAACGCATTCATTTTGATGAAATAAAATTTGTTGGATATGCTTTTCAAATTGAAATGAAATACACAGCTTATAAATTAGGATTTAAAATTGTGGAAGTGCCCATCACTTTTACCGACCGTATTGAAGGTGCATCTAAAATGAGCAAGGGGATTTTTAAAGAGGCAATATTGGGTGTATTGAAAATGAGATTTATGAAAATTACTTAAATAAATTATTTTGCATGAAAAAGTATCTTCTTTTGTTTTACATTTTATGCTCAGTGTTTACTTATGCTCAACAAATTAATGTTGTAAAAATAAAAACACATATTAAATTTCTTGCTAGTGATAAATTAAAAGGGCGCGGAACAGCATCTCAACAAGAATTAACAGCAGCAAATTATATCGCCAAAAATTTTAAGAGTTGCGGATTACAACCCAAGGGAAACATCAGCAGTTATTATTATTCCTTCAAATTTAAAAAACCTAAAGATGCTCACGACACTGTTGGTGGTGAAATGATTTCTGCAATCGATGTTGTTGGTTATTTGGATAATGGTGCCGAAAATACTGTAGTTATCGGGGGACACTTTGATCATTTAGGAATGGGGATGGATCACAATTCGCTTGATGCGAATCCCGAAGGTAAAATTCACAACGGTGCTGATGATAATGCTTCCGGAACAGCAGGTGTTATAGAACTTGCTCGCTATTTTTCAGAAAACCAACGCAAAGAAAAATTTAATTTTTTATTTATTTGTTTTTCAGGTGAAGAGCTGGGATTGTTTGGTTCGAAAAAATACTGCGAGAATCCAACCATCGATTTTTCGAAAGTGAATTACATGATTAATATGGATATGATTGGAAGATTAAATGATTCCACAAAAAAAATAATTATTTACGGAGTAGGAACAGCACCTGATTGGGTTCCAATGATAGATAAAATTCCTTCAAATTTTTCAATAAAAAAAGACAGTGCTGGTATTGGCCCTTCTGATCAAACTTCTTTTTATTTGAAAAATATTCCTGTTCTGCATTTTTTCACTGGACAGCATGCCGATTATCACAAACCAACAGATGATATTAATAAAATAAATTTTGCAGGAGAAAAAAAAGTGTTGGAATATATTGTTAAAATTATTGAAGAAACCGAAAAAATTCCTAAGCTAATTTTTCAAAAAACAAAAAGTCCCGATGTTGGAACACGCAAATATAAAGTCACTCTAGGGGTAATGCCCGATTATACATTTGAAGGAAAAGGAATGCACATTGATGGCGTAACAGATGGTAAACCTGCTGCTAAGGCGGGATTACAGAAAGGCGATATAATCATTAAATTGGGAGAAATTACTGTTGGAAACACAAACGATTATATGAAAGCATTGTCTACATTTAAAAAAGATGATACTGCTGAAATAGTTGTTGTTAGAGATGGAAAAGAAATAAAAATGAATGTTACGTTCTAAATGAAAACAGTAATAAAAAATGTAATCATTGTTAATGAAGGCAAAGTCTTCAAAGGCAATGTATTAATTGAAGATAAATTTATTTCAAAAATTTCTGAATCAGAAATAAATATTTCATGTGATAAAATTATTGATGGAACAGGTCAATATTTATTTCCAGGTTGCATAGATGATCAAGTGCATTTTCGGGAACCGGGATTAACTCATAAAGGAGAAATTTATACCGAAGCAAAAGCGGCAGTAGCAGGTGGTGTAACGTCTTATATGGAAATGCCCAACACTATTCCAAGTGTATTTACTCAAGAATTGTTAGAAGATAAATACAAGCGAGCATCTGAAGTATCACTTGCAAATTATTCATTTTTTATGGGCGCTTCCAACGATAATCTGGAAGAAGTTTTAAAAACAAATCCCAAAAATGTTTGTGGAATAAAAGTGTTCATGGGTTCGTCAACAGGCAATATGTTGGTGGATAATCGTGAGACCTTAGAAGGATTGTTTTCAAAGTGTAAGATGTTAATTGCTACACATTGTGAAGATGAAGGTACCATAAGACATAATATGCAAATTTATAGGGAAAAGTACGGTGAAGATGTTCCGGTTGAATGTCATCCATTGATACGGAGCGAGGAAGCTTGTTACAAATCATCTTCATTAGCAGTTGAGTTGGCAAAAAAATACAACACTCGCTTACATATTCTTCATATTTCCACTGCTAAGGAAATTGATTTGTTTGATAATAAAACTCCCTTAAAAGAAAAACGAATTACTGCAGAAGCGTGTATTCATCATTTGTGGTTTTCGGATGCTGATTATAAAACGAAAGGCAATTATATTAAATGGAATCCGGCTGTAAAAAAAGCGAGTGATAGAGACGCCATTTTAAAAGCAGTATTGGAAAATAAAATTGATGTGATAGCTACTGATCATGCGCCTCATACGATTGCAGAAAAAGAGCAAACATACTTTAAAGCTCCATCTGGCGGACCGCTTATTCAACATTCGTTAGTTGCGATGATTGAGATGCACAAACAAGGAAAATTTTCATTGGAAAAAATTGCAGAAAAAATGGCACATGCTGTAGCGGATTGTTTTCAAATAGAAAAGCGCGGCTATATTCGAGAAGGCTATTTTGCGGATTTAGTTTTAGTAGATCTAAATGGTTCTTTTGTTGTTGACAAATCAAACATTCTATACAAATGCGGCTGGTCGCCATTTGAAGGAACTACATTTCATTCAACAGTGAAAAGTACTTTTGTAAGCGGACATTTAGTTTACGAAAATGGAATCTTTAATGAAGAAATTAAAGGAGAACGATTAACATTTACCAGATGATATTTTTTTATACCTCATAACTTATACCTCATAACTGTGCTATACTGGCTGCTTAAACCTTTTGTAATAATCTCTTTGCGGGTCTACTATCGAGTAGATATCAAAGGACTAAAAAATGTACCTTATAATAAACCCATTATTTTTGCCCCTAATCATTCAAATGGATTTGTTGATCCGGTTATTCTTGCCAAGAATCCTAAGCAAAAAGTTAGATTTTTTGCAAGAGGAGATGTTTTCAAAGGAAAATTTGCAAAATGGATATTAAACCAAATGAATACAAGCCCCATGTATCGTATGCAAGAAGGCTATGCAGAAATTAAAAAAAATGATAAGTCCTTTGAAGAATGTCGCAGCTTACTTTCAGCAGATAAAGCAATCTTAATTTTTCCTGAAGGACAATGTTATTCCGACCGAAGGTTACACCCTTTGAAAAAGGGATTATCCCGTATCGCTTTTCAGACATTCGAATCTTTTAATTATTCAAAAGATATTTTAGTAATTCCTGTTGGACTCAATTTCCTGGCACCCACAAAATTTCGCAGTAAAGTTTTTATCGATATTGGAGAACCTATTTCAATTAAAGCGTATGAAGAAAAATATAAAAATGATAAAGTAAGAACCATTAATGATTTTAATAAAATTCTTGAAGAGAAGTTAAGAACATACACCCACAACATTAATAATCCTGAGAGCGATGCTCTGGTTGCTCATGTTGAAGAGGTTTATACGCATCAACTATTGAAAGAGAGAGGTTTGGATTCATCAAAATTAAGAAATCACTCTGCTGCTAGTTCGGAAATAATTAAGATGATTAATTATTGTGATATTCATTGTCCGGAATTAATTTCTTCATTGAAAATAAAAATGAATTCTTATGTAAAACTTTTGAATAATAATAAACTTCGCGACCATTTATTACGTGAGGAAAGTATTAGCAAAATGAATTTTTGGACATTTATTGTAGAGTATATTATTGTTTATTTAGGGGCTCCCATTTATTTGGTTGGCTTGTTGTTAAATTATCCTCCATATTATATTGCCGAAAAATTTGCAAATAAAAAAGTTAAAAAAGCAGAATTTTATGCCTCTTTCAGAATGAATTTATCTTTGATATTTTGGACTATTTATTTTTTTATTGAACTTTTAATAGTTGCACTGATATTCAGAAATTGGATATTATTACTTGTATTTGCAGTCACAGTAGTACTGACTGGGTTTTATGTTATTGAATTTTATCCGACTATGAAAAAAATACTTGGTCGCTGGCGATTGCTTCGCATGGTTCGAAAAGACAGAGAAACTGTTGAGCAGATAATGAATGAACGCTCTGCAATTATGAATGAACTTAATACCGCAAAAAAAGAATATTTATTTTTTACAAAGGACTAATACTTTTACAAAGGTGTATTTCAATAATATCTGTTGGAAGTAAATGGTATCAGGAAATATATTTTAATTTGCATAAGGAGCAAACAAAAAATCTACTTGAGTATCTAAGTCATAAAGCATTTTAAAACTTTTAGTCTCTTTTAAGCAAAATGGTTCTATGAGTTGAACCATATTCTTATATCCATTAAGAGTTAGGTCACAAAAAAATATTTTTTTATCCATTGTCAATATTCCTTCGTCTGTTTCAGAGATGTGAAGTATTAATTTACAATTGACAGATTCAATAAAATCAAGTGTATTAAGGTCAAGTGGCAGGCTGCTATCGATAATTGTTTTTTGTATAGCATCTCTGAATTTTATAGCCTCTGCCATATCAAAGCTGTATAGCCGAATCACTTGATCTTGGTATTCATTCACATTATCAAGAAATTGGAGCTTCATAGTTTTTTACTTTTTGCAATAATCATCTGATTCTTCGATGGAATATTTTTTTTCCAGATCGATATCGTTGAATCCTTTATTTTTTCCCCATGAAAACAACCATTCGAAAAAAGGGAGCATTTTATTTGTTTTGATTTGCTCCAGAAAATAGATCTCATGCTCTTTTTCCTTTATCCCCATTTCATAAAGACATTTATCATGTTCCTTTATTCCCAGTGAATGAAACATGTGTATCATTCTAAAGTATTCACAAACATTTCCGCTTTCTAATCTTCCGGCAAAATAAAAGGGCATGAACCAGCCAATTATATAACAACTTCCGGAAATAATTTTTCCTATGACATGAAAACGAAATTCATAAAATTTAGAAATGGGAACATTGTATTGCTTCATAATTTTCAATACTTCCTTGCGGTGATTCCATTCATCAATTTCAATCTGACGAATATTTTTTTTCTCTTCAGTGTTTTTTACAGCACCCGCATGACCTATATAAGCAAAAGCAGCCGCTTTTTCAGCTGAATAGGCTTTTTTTAAAAGGTTAATTAATTCGGGGTGCTTGAGTTGCATTTAGTTCTTCACTCTATTAAATTTTAGAGCCTTTAACATCCAGTTTGGTAAAGGTTTTGACGCATCACGTTTGCGTAAATCCAAATACCAGCCTAATTTTTTTATAATTGGAATTTTCTTTGTTTCAACAAATTCTATCAATGCACCATCCGGATCTTCAATGTAACTAAAGTGTCCTGCCGCTTCTCCCATATCAAATTTTTCTCCGCTATCAATTGTGAATGGATGTCCTTTTGAAGCACACAATTCTTTCATTGCTTTTTGGTTGGTGACATCAAAGCACAAATGAATAAATCCTTGATCACCCCAAAAACGATTTTCAAATATTTTTTTAGGATTTCGTTCTAATGTTTTTACCAATTCAATTTCGCTGGCTCCTAGTAACTTTGAAAATGCTCCTTCTCTTGGCTTGCTGTGTTTTAGTAATATACGATGCACATTATGTGTTCCGCTTGGTAAATTTTTTAAATCATCAAATGTCCCTTGTTTATCATAAACAACAGTATCGTATCCTAAAATATCGGAATAGAATTTTTTTGATTTTTCAATATCACTCACCCCGATTATCATTCCTGATGGTCCGCCAGTCAATTGTATTCCCTTCCCAAACCATGAATCACTTTTTACAATTTGAAAAAGATTGCTCCAAGGATCGCGTAAATAAAAAGTATCGTTTCCATTTGGATCTTTTACGAGTTCGGAAACAAGATTTACCTTTTTAGATTTCAAAAATTCATAAGAGCCTTCTACATCGCTGGTTTTCATTTTAGCACAGTAAAACCCTAAGTCGCCTAATTGTAATTCAAAAGAACAGGGTTCCGGTTTACGACTGGTATATTGCCA
>JAYVZC010000434.1:0-2775 GCA_043783695.1 Bacteroidota bacterium | reverse complement strand
ACGATGGCAATAAACGCATAAACTCATACCCAACTAACGATAAAGGATTTAGAGGGTCGAGTGAAGTTGGATTATTTGCAGGTGCAGTAAAAATAAATCTCAATTTATCAATTCCACCAGCACCAGAAAAAGGATCATCACTCCAACCAATAATTGCATCACTTCTGTTGGTGCCGGGTTCTTGTTTCATTCCAACATACATTGCATCGGAATTTTCAACTACTAACATACCTGTTTTCATCCACCTTCTCCAACCCGCACCACCAAAAGGAGTATTGTCTGGACCTTGAAGATGAAGCATACTTTTAGGTGAATTTGTAGCGAAAAAACCGTTTGGGCCTATTCCAAAATAACCGCTTGTGTTTACTAGCGGAAAACCTACACCATTTATAACAGGCTGGGCTGTGGTGCCGGCAGCTGTAAATGTACCATTTACACGTGTGCGATGAATATTATCTGTTATTGTATAAATTGGTGAGTTCCACTGAGTGCCAAAAACATTATCGCTTCCCCCTCCTGCAAGTGGTAAATTTCCACCTCTCAACCATGCATGTGTTGAATTAAAGAAGCTAGGAGGAAGCGGTCCTAGTGGTGCACCTGTAGGGATTTGCTGAGCAACTGCATTGCATATACTAAATAAAGTACATGCAATTATTAATTTTAATTTGTGTTTCATTTTTCAATTAGTTTTACCTTACTAATTGAATAAACCCTTTTTTTATTGTGCTGTTCTTTTCGTTTTTATTATTTATTACAAAATAATATACTCCATCCACGCATTCAAGCCCAGAAGTTGTTCTTCCATTCCATGTTTGATTTTCTTTTGATATTTCAAACACTTTGATGCCCCAACGATTAAATATATCAATTGATTCTTCTTCTGAAATAAATGGATTCCATTCATCGTTTTTGTCATCCCCATTTGGGCTAAACACATTTGGATAATCAAAAACATTTCCTGTTTCAGTCACACTACTGGCATCTATAAAATAATAACCGCCAGTATTGGTTGGGTCGATAGGAAAACCAGTAATTTGTCTTAACGTATCAGGTGCGAGTGTATCTAAATAAAAACCAAGAGTAATGTATTCTTCTCCTCCTTGTGCAATAAATCTTCCTTTAATTTCTACCCAGTTAAGTGTATCTGCAATAAAGTTATTGGGAGAGTTCATCACTTGAGGGGTAATACCCATAAATGGTTTGCTATTCAATTTTGTAATTGGATAAGATGAAAAGTATGCTCCGAATTTCCAAAATGCATAGTCATGTGCTAAATCACTTAATACCAGATGGCAGGAAAATTCATATTCATATCCAGTTTTTAATGGTAATAGCAATTTCGACTGTATATATTCTACCCACCATCCATTGTCAACTGGAAGCGGAGATTGTGCATAATAATTTAGAAAGACACCGCAATATGCATTTCCAGAGTATGGAAATTGGTATCCAACTGTATTTGCAGGCACACCAACCGTTGTCCCTGACGCACAAGTATTAAAATAATCACTTGTTGCATATGTAGGAACATACCAACCTAAACATGTGTTGAATTGATAGCTACTTGGGGTTGAAATGCTAACAGGACACGTATCATACAATTCAAAATCCCCGTTATACACAAGATTGGTTTGTGCAATAGAATTACTACATTGAAGCATATACACTATAAAAAGAAAAAACAATATGTAAAAAGGTTTATTCAATTATTAAGATTGGTTTAAAATTTTTTATCACAAACATTTTTAAACAGGTATTGTGATTTACCTACGTCAAATTTACTGAAATTTATTTTCCCATATTTCCTCCTTTCTATTTTTAAGCAATTTTTAAAAACCCTCTGTGCAAACTTTTACTGTTACATTTTTGCTTGTGTATTCGAAGCAAGAACTAATTAAACACTAGTTAATAGAGTTTCCAGCCGACAATAACATAAGCATCATCTAACGCATCGGGGATTAAGCGCCATTTAATTTTTATAGCACTTTTGTTTTTACAACAAATGGTATTCTCAAAATAAAAATTAGTCATTTTCACAAAATGTGTGAAATCAATATCTACAATAATATTTTTAATTGGGATTGTGTGCAACTCTTCAACAGAGTATTTGAGCACCTTTGCAAGAGATGAAGATGTGTTTTTAAAATAACCATCTTTAGAAAGAATGGCAATGTAGTTTTTAGAATACATTAAGGCATCATCACTTATATAAACATTACCAGGATGTTTTGCACGATGCACTAACTCTTTTATATAGCTATCAATGCTATGGGGTAAGCTGAGGTCAAAATGATTTTTTTTTGTCTCCATAAAAACAATGTATTTTAAAAACCATCAACTAAAAAAAGTAAAAAAAAGCATTCTAACAAAATGTGAGTGCGGTGGCTACTCCAACAACCTCTCTCATTCGTTAAAATGCTCTAAAAAATGGCAAATAACCAATTTATTTAACCCTTAAGGCATGACCGATGCTTCGTATCGTTCAATATCTGTTCCGTTAGTATAAACGGTTGCTAAAACAAACTCTTTGTTTTTAATAAGTACAGCAAACCAATTATTAGTGCAAGAAAGTGGAGTTACATTACAAATGGTATAGCCCTTTGATGCTAAAAATGTTTTTATTTTTATTGAAGCGGGAGAACCTAAGGATCTAAGAAACTCCTCTCTCATTTCATTTATGCTTTGCATACAGTAAATTGTATAATAAAGAAGCCATTCCAATTAATAAAGCTAAAACAAACAACATATTTGCTCCAGAGGAGTCTATCTGGGAAA
>JAYVZC010000433.1:0-2789 GCA_043783695.1 Bacteroidota bacterium | reverse complement strand
GAGCCGTAGAATTTGTGTGGCAATGCACAACGAAATTATTCAGTTGCGACCAGAGTGGTATAGCGGAGAAGATGATAAAGGAAAAATAAAAGTAATCATGACAGGTTCATCAAGCGACCCGTTAGATTATCAGGAACACATACGCAACAAGCAAAGAAGAAAATCAATTGGTGATAGATTGAAAGACCCGAAAGATGAATTGAAATTGATTATAGTTCGTGATATGTTGCTCACAGGTTTTGATGCACCTTGTTTGCATACGCTGTATGTGGACAAGCCCATGACAGGACACAACCTCATGCAAGCGATTGCAAGAGTGAACAGAGTTTTCAGAGATAAAGAAGGCGGTTTGATTGTGGACTACTTAGGCATTGCACAGGATTTGAAAAAAGCATTGAGCATTTACACCGACAGCGGAGGAAAAGGGAAAATAGAATTCAACCAAGAAGAAGCCGTAGCAAAAATGTTGGAGTTGCATGAAGTTGTTGTTGGAATGTTTGACAAGTTTGATTACAAAAAATTCTTTGGCTTGCAGCCAAAAGAAAAACTCACTTTCATTTTAGATGCAACAGATTTTGTTTTGAATTTAGATAAAGGCAAAGACCGTTTCAATTCAAATGTGATAAACCTTTCAAAAGCATTTGCTTTATCAGTTCCCCACCACGAAGCATTGAAGATTAGAGATGATGTAAGTTTATTCCAAGCAATCAAAGCACGAATTACAAAACTTCGTGAGAGCCAAAAGAAACACAGTGATGAAGAAGTGGAAACCGCTATCAGACAAATTATTTCTGATGCTTTGATTTCAACAGAAGTGATTGACATTTTCCAAGCAGCAGGAATTGACAAGCCAGAGATTTCAATCTTATCAGACGAGTTTTTAGCAGAGATAAAAGGAATGCCAAGAAAGAATTTGGCTTTAGAACTTTTAAGAAGATTGCTGAATGATGAAATAAAAAACCGTTCACACAGAAATATTGTTCAGAGCAAAAAGTTTTCGGATTTGTTGGCTGACGCAATCAAACGCTATCAGAACAATGCTTTGAGTGCAGCACAAATTATTGACGAGTTAATAAAGTTAGCAAAGGACATTAAACAAGCAGACAAACGAGGCGAAGATTTGAAACTTGACTTTCGTGAACTTGCATTTTATGATGCACTTGAAGTAAGTGACAGTGCAGTAAAATTGTTGGGTGACGAAGTTTTGAAAACGATAGCAAGAGAATTAGTTGACAGTGTAAAAAAATCTGTAACCATTGACTGGACAATTAAAGAAAGTGTGCAAGCAAAAATGAGAGTAATTGTAAAACGCATTCTTAAAAAGTATGGCTATCCACCCGACAAACAAGAACAAGCAGTAAGGACAGTTTTAGAACAGGCAAAACAAATGGCGAATGACTTTTCAGAAAATCAGTAACGACATGGAAAAGAAAAAGCCAACGCATTTGGTAGCACATTTGCATTTTTTCCAAACGCACAAAGCCTAACAAAAAATGCAAAAGAGCTACCAAGCCAACGCACGGGGACACTGCAAACTTGACACGACAGACCTTCGACCGAAAAGAAGCCCAGCAGGTAACAGCACCTTGCCAAAAGTGGCGGTTCAGTTCTTCGTAGGTAAAAGACCTGACTTGCTAATTTTCAAAAAGTCCGACTACGATAAAAATTTAGGACTTGACATCAGCCAAATTCCTCACAACAAAATCACCGACTATGTAAAGAAAGCAGTTGCAGGAATTGAAGTTCGTTCAAGTGCATTTTTGATTGACCGCTATGAAGCGGCTATGCATGTGAGAACGGAAAAGTTCACACAACTTGCAATTCAGACAAGAGACAAAATACTTGCAGAGTTCACAGACATACTTGAACATCCAACAAGAAATAAATACATTCCTGTTTTACAAGGCATCACTACTCAAACTTTAAGTGTTACAGATTTTAAAGTTCCTGGGTGGAGTTCATCAGAAAGAATGGTTCAACTCAACGACCTGTTTAAAGAGTTAAAGAGAGCAATCAAGGAAGTTCAGAAAAGAGATTTTCTTTCTATCACTCCTAAAGTTGAGGACATCAAAGTAGTTTACAAGTGGATTGAAACTTTCAATGTTCCTCACTTTTATTTTCAAGTTTTCTTTGACAAGGTTTACGGAATTTCCTTTGAGCAAATTCTTGAAATAATATCCGACCCTGACAAAGAGGATATTGTTTTTTCTGTTGAAACAGACACCAAAAATCAAAACAAGACCACAATTAAAATCAACTCCAAAAGCGGAGTTCAGATTGCATATAAAATTGACGAGCCGAAACATGAAAGTGTTCGCAAAGAAATGGGCAGAGGAAGATTGTTGTTCTATGTTACATTCAAAGGCGGCACTGCATATTTAGATGTTGCCAATTTATGTGGAGTATTAGGAATAATCCAAAACGATTTCTGATGCTGGCAACCAAAGAACATATCACAACCAACGAACCAGAGAAAGAATATTCCCAATTCGTTTCGCTTGAACACAGAAAAAAGTTTGCTCAATTTTTTACTCCCTTCCCTATTGCTCAATTCATGGCAAAATGGATTACAGGAAATAAAAAACTTGAAACTGTTTTAGACCCTGCATTTGGTTTGGGAGTTTTTGCAAGAGTAATCCGACAGACAAACAAAGAGTGTTCAATAAAAGGTTTTGACATTGATGAAAATATTTTGCGGCAAGCCGTAAATATTTTTGAAGGAGAAGCGAACACTTCAATTCAGTTGAAGGACTACATGTTTAACGATTGGGGAAATCGCTACGATGGAA
>JAYVZC010000432.1:0-6647 GCA_043783695.1 Bacteroidota bacterium | reverse complement strand
TAGAAAATGTTTACGATGGGAGCGGAAAACTTATCGAAAAAACACAATATGGATACAATACAAAAGGTGAAAAAACCTACGAAATTACACTAGACGATAAGGGCAAAATAATAAAAAAATCAATTTATGCTTATGATAAAAATGGATTGAAAACGGAGAAAAAAACTACAGATGCGAATGGAGAAGTAATTTCCACTAAAAAATACACCTACGAATTTTAATTGTGGAAGAATTAAATCACATATTGAATGAGTTTGCACCTATTACCTTAAAGGAAATGGATAGCGTAAAACTTATGGACAGAACAGATACTAAATTTATTTTTAGATATGACCAGTTGCCTGAACTATTAAATCAATTAAAAAATGATTACCGAATACTTGATATAAATGACAACAGAATAAGCAAATACGAATCCCTTTATTTTGATACAAAAAATTTTGACTTATACCACAGTCACCACAGAGGAAAACCAAGCAGATTTAAAATTAGATTCAGAAAATATGTAGAATCTGATTTACATTATTTTGAAGTAAAATTTAAAAATAACAAAGGAAGAACAATAAAAGATCGAGTAAAACAAAAACAAATTGATGGTTCTATAAAAGACAATGCAGAAGAATTGCTTACCCACAAAACTCCTTTAAAATCCGACAATTTAGAGGCTAAAATGTGGGTAAATTATTCGAGAATAACATTTGTAAACAAGCACTCACCAGAACGAGTGACAATTGATTTGAATTTAACTTTTAAAAACAACGAACAAAATAAAACAATTCATAATTTAGTAATCGCAGAAGTAAAACAAGACAAATTTGTAATCTCCGCATTTTTAAAACTGATGAAAAAATATCATATCCGTGAAGGTGCAATAAGCAAGTATTGTTATGGAGTAGTTACTTTGTTCGAAAAAATAAAACACAACAATTTTAAACCAAAATTAATTTTAATAAAAAAAGCACTTTATGGTATTACTGCAAGAGTTAGCTGATGAAACAGTTTCAACAGGCTTTACCCTATTTGAAAAATTAGGACCTAAATTTTTTATCCGTTTAAGCATCAACCTCGCTTCGGTATTTGTATTAATCCGGTTTATTTATTATCCGGTTTATAAAAATCGTGAGAATTTTTTCACGCTCTTTATTTTCAACCTCATCATTTTCCTGATCACTTTTATTTTAAATAAATCGGATATGAGCATGGGAGCAGCGTTTGGCTTATTTGCAGTATTTTCAATGCTTAGATATAGAACAGAGGGCATTTCTACAAAAGACATGACCTATTTGTTTTTAGTAATTGCCATGGGCTTAATTACGGCTTTAAGTAAAGGAAATTGGATAGAAATTTCCTTCATCAATTTAATTATTATCATTTTTACTTTTGCTTTGGAAACAACTGTTTTTATGAAAAAAGAAGTTTCCCAAAACGTGCAATACGAAAATATTGAAATGATAAAACCAGAGTTAAGAGCTGAATTGTTAACCGACTTAGAAAATAGAATGGGACTAAAAATTAACCGTATCTCAATTGGCAAAATTGACTTTTTGAAAGACACAGCAATAATTAAAGTGTATTACAATATAACTAAATAAATTTAAAATAATTTTTACTTCTTAAAATGAGAAAAATTGCACTTTTATTGTTATTGATTTCCGGATTAACTTTGCAATCCTTTGCTCAAGTTACTAATGATGCAGGCTTGTGGTGCACATTTAATGTCGATAAAAATTTAAATAAAAAATTCGGAATATCCTTGACAGAAGAATATCGAGTAAGAGAAAATTTTACACAAAATAATCTTTTTTACACCGACTTAGGTTTTTTTTACAAGCCAGCAGATTTTATAAAAATTTCATTGGCTTATCGCAGTATCGAAAAATTTCAACTGGACAATACTATTAGCTTTCGTCACCGCGGAATGCTTGACATTATTCTAAAAAAGACATTTGGAAAATTTGCTGTATCCTATCGCCAACGCTTACAAGCGGAAGTAAGAAATGTTTATTCAAGCGAAATTGGAAATATCCCTGAATGGTATTCTAGAAATAAATTTCAGATAAAATACGATTTTGGAAAACCTGTAATACCTTATATTTCTGTTGAATTCCGCTATCAAATTAATGACCCAAGAATGCTCGAATCAAATAAATTATGGCACAGAACCCGTTACATTGCAGGAATTGATTACAAGAAAAACGACAAACATAGTTTTGGTTTATACTATCTCTTTCAAACAGAATTCAATGTATTAACTCCTCAAAACATTTATATACTTGGGGTGGAATACAGTTTAACATTCAAGTAAACTATTTTTGAATCAGTGCAACTGCATAAGCGCAAACGCCTTCTTCTCGTCCTACATATCCCATTTTTTCATTGGTGGTTGCTTTAATACCGATATCATTCACCTCCACATTTAATATGGATGCCAATGTTTTTTTCATCTCATCAATGTATGGATTTATTTTAGGTTGCTCTAAAACTAAAGTGCAATCAATATTCCCAATTGAATAACCTTCCTTTTTTAATAATTTGTTAACTCTATCCAATAAAATTTTGCTGTCTATTCCCTTAAATTCGGAAGAAGTATCCGGAAAATGAAACCCAATGTCACGCATTCCTGCAGCTCCTAAAAGCGCATCACAAATTGCATGAATCAAAACATCTGCATCGGAATGGCCAACCGCTCCTTTTGTATGAGACAATTTTATTCCACCCAACCACAAGTCTTTTCCTTCTTTTAATTGATGTACATCAAATCCAAATCCTACTCTAACTTTCATAATGTGTTATTTATTTCAAACAAGATACTTTCAAAAAAATTTCATCTCCGCGTCTATACACTTCGACTCCGCTCAGTGTGACATTGAGTTGTCAGACTGAGCGGAGTCGAAGGCTTGAAGTATATCATCTTTCCTATTATAGATAGGGTTTATAAGGCTATTCCGTTTTTGCTGCTTCTTTGTTCTGATCTTTAAATGCATCAAAATCAAAAGTAAGCGTAAAACGTAAAGTATTTTCTAAAGGATTACGTTGTTGTGTTGGAATTAAATATGCGAAGTCTAATCCAAAAACATTGTACTTTACTCCTGCTCCAATTGTAAAAAATTGACGATTCCCTTTTGTTGGATGCTCGTAAAAATATCCTACACGAACTGCAAATAAATGGTTGTACCAATATTCCATTCCAACAGAATAATTTATTTCTCTAAACTCTTCTTTTGCTCCACCCGGTGCATCATTAAAAGAACCAAACATTCCTTCTGCTACTCCTCTATTGGGATCTTTACCGGCTAAAATTATCGGATTACCATCTGCATCTAATTCAACTTCTCCTGTGGTTTTGCCATTTGCATCCACTTTATATTTATATTTTGGGGGTGTTGGAACCATCAATTTATTTATGTCCGCCAAAATTGAGATGGAATTATAGTCATCCAAATTCACATTTAATGAACCACCCAAACGTAAATTAATTGGAATAAAATCAGAACTGTTTTTTGCTCCTCTATCAGAGTAAGACATTTTATTTCCAATGTTTGATATATTAATTCCTATCGCAACAATAGCTTTTTTATCAGCTAATTTAACTTTGTCCTTTTTGTACAAAGCAGAAAGATCAACACCAATTGCTCTTCCGGCATGTGTTTGAGAGCTTTGCACCAATGCATTTCCTGTTAAGTTTGAATTTACAAAACGAACAGCGCCTCCAACAGAAAAATTATCCGCCAGTTTTGTTGCGTATGCAACATCAATAGCAAATTCATTGGGACGAAACTGACCGGTTACTTGTCCATTTGCATCAGTAAAAGTAATATCACCCAATGAGAAATAACGAAGAGATGCGGCTATAGTTCCCTTTTTTTTCATTTTGTAAAAGCCTGTAATATAAGCAAGATTAATATCCGGAACCAGTGCTCTTAACCATGGAGTATATGAAACACCAAAGCCCATTTTCTTTTCAGTAAAAGCAAGTTTCGAAGCATTCCAATGAACCGCATTTACATCATTAAGTGATGCAACACCTGCGTCACCCATCCCGCCTGCTCTAGAATCCGGTGTGATTAACAAAAATGGAACTGCAGTTGTGATTGTATTTAACTGTAACTGTTCCGCTCGCTGGCTAGAAGAACTTGTTTGCGCTTTAATGCTTGTTCCAACTATAATAGCGGTAGCAAATAAAAATATTTTTTTGCTGTATGCTCTAGTATCTATCATTCTAATTTTATTTTTAGGATTGCTAATGTACTAATTAATTTAAGATAACAAGCTTTTCGTATTTTTCTGCTGTTGCTCCTTCGCTTGTCTTCACTTTTATTCTATAAATGTAAACGCCTTTTCCAATTTTATCACCAAAATCATCTCGTCCATCCCATTCAATTCCATTGGAACGGAAACCTTCTGTTTGAACAAACTGATCAATATTTTTTACCAACTTTCCAGATATTGTAAAAATCTGTACTTGTACATCTAACATTTGACAACTTTGATTTTGCTCAAAATAAAATTGGGTTTTTGTTGTAAACGGATTGGGATAATTTAAAACATGACTCAAAGCCAATTCAGCAGACTTAGCAACAATAAATTCGGTATACGATTGGCTAGAATTATTATACACATCCCATACTTTTAAACGCAAGGTATGTTTTCCTTCCGTTAAGTCAGAAAACGGATAACGGATGGTGCCACTTTTATAACTATTTAAATCGGCTTGATAGTAATCGTTCAACACAACTGAGCTTTCTGTATTCGCATCTAACACAGCGGCAATATCATGTCCAATGCCATTTCCAACTGTATTTATACCATTTTCATCTTTAAGGATTGCGAATAAATCAGGCGATTCATCTGTTAATCCGCCAAACACAAATTTTGCATCGTTCATATATAAATCCACATTGGGACCAACATTATCGGTAACAGCAGCATTATTTGAGCCACCTATAATTACTTTTTCATAATAACCATTTGCATCATCCGAACCATTTTCAGCATAATAGCTTATTCTTCCTATCCCGTAAGCATAAGCAATATCTTTAGGTACAACAAAAGAAAATTTGAATGCTCCATTCGTCACACTGGCTTTTCCTTTGTATAAAATATTTTTTTGAAGACCAAAAGTGAATGGTGGGCTAACACCACCATCATTGGAAAGCGTTGTAATATTTTGTGATTTATCAAATACTGTTGGATAAATTACTCCATTGTAAGAACTTAAAATTGAGTCCGCATCATTTCTTACAAATCCACTTACTGTAACCAATGAAAGTGCTTTTATTGTATCTGAACTAGTAACGGAAACAGGAATCGAATTTACTGTATCGGTAGACACGTTGTATTTTGGATAAGCCAATGATAATGCGGGGTCGCCAAGCAAAGTAAAATTGCGACTATTTACAGAATTTCCACCGGCTTGGGTTTTAACATACTCATACAAATCGCCCAAACGAGGCATTTTACCGGCTATTGGTGTAAATGCTTGTTCATAAAAATTGCGATTGATATCGAAGTTCCCAGAAGCAAATGTTAAGCGAACAGTAGTAAGTAAGGCTATTGCACCACCTTGTGAGTTTATTAAAGCATATTCTCCGGCAGATGTTCGCTCCGGATCATCATATCTGGCAAACTCACATGTTGCAGTTATAAATAATGGAAGGTTATTGAAGTTTTTCCAGCCGTTAATTTGAGAAACTTCAATAATTCGCTCATGTGCTAATCCAACTTCGCCACCATGCCCGGTATAATTCAAAATTAAACAACCTTTTTCAATTCGTTTATTTATCGCTGTTACTACATCAGGATAACGGTTTCCTCCTGGTGTTGCTTCTTGAAGATAAGCATCCAAAAATATTTTATCAACATTAAAATCATTTGCAGCAGTATCTACCATCGTAGCCAATTGATTCGCTTGCTTTTGATGCAAACCACCATCTTCATCATCACCAATAAAACAAACCACGTTTCTCCAATCACCAAATGGAGAAGTAGACGAGAAGTTTGAGCAACCATTATTTGCTGTAGATGGAGAAAAACCTATTTTGGTATAATTAAATATTTTATTTAGAATAGCGTTTGATTCCGCTTTGCTCTTTACAGGAAAACGACCAATTCCAATATCAACAGCATCATTAGCTGCCCATGTTCCTTCTGCGTCATCTAATAACCCATAAAAATCATCCGAAACGTAAGAGTTAATTAAAGTGCTTGAGCTTACCGATTGATAGGTAGGAATAAAATTTGTGTTACTACCAAATCGTTTTTTATTATCGTATGAGCCATCCCCATACATTAATAAATATTTTGGCAATTCAGATGAAGTAGTTGCTTTATCATAAAACATTTTAACAAAATCTCTAAGAGCAGAAATATCTTGAGCACCGGAAGAAAACTCATTATAAATTTGCTGAGGTGTTACCACAATAGTGGAGAGTGTATCTCTATTTTCGTGATAAGTGGCCAACTGAATTGCATCCGAATAAAAATCGGGATGTGCTATAATAATATAATCTTTATCAGCTAAAGCATGTAAATTTTGATTGGCTACCTTTCCCGAAATGGTAGGAGTAAAATAACTCAGTCCATCAAAAGCAATAAATTGTTTTAAGATATCCGAAGAAAGCTCAAATTGATAATTAGAACCGGAAAGT
>JAYVZC010000431.1:0-2794 GCA_043783695.1 Bacteroidota bacterium | reverse complement strand
CTGATGGCTGTTCACTCACTTCTGCTGCAACGGTTACAATATCTGTTAGCCCGTGCACAGGAATTCAATCACAAAACATAGAAAATTTAACTGTTAATGTATTTCCCAACCCCTTCACCACCCAAACTACAATTGATTTAAACAAAGATTATAAAAATGCAACATTAAAAGTTATAGATGTTTTAGGAAAAGAGTTAAGAAACATAAACTTTAGTGGGAAACAAATAATTTTTGAAAGAGAAGAATTAAATAATGGAATTTATTTCATTCAAATTATTTCAGAAAACAAAACAATTTCAACTAACAAAATTATTATAAATTAAATTTAAGAAACATGAAAAAAATTATTTTATGGACAGTAATCGCTTTTACTGGAAGCGGCAATCTTTTTTCTCAAACAATTTTCTTGTCATATGGTACCGAACTAATGAATAAAATTAAAAATGGTCCGCTATATATAATTCCATCAGGGGATAAGGTTTTTGATGATAGCTTAAAGACTGCTGTTGAAAAACATTGGAAATTTTGTACATCTAAGGTTGTTGAATTGAGTGAGGTGGACAGTTATGTTAAAGATGAAAATAAAATATTTATTGCAGCTTTAAAGGTTTTGCCTGAAAATATGGGGGGAATAAAAAAGCCAACAGCAGAAAACACAGTACTATTTATTTTTGCAGGACACAAAGCGAGTAAAAAGAACATTATAGATTTGCGGAATCAAATCATTCGTGTACAGCCTGTTTTTTGGGATAAAAAACTAACTGCAAATCGTTTAGGTTTTCCAATTAAAAGAATGAACGACCTCATAAATTGTATTCATTCAAAGCAAATTACATCTAGAGCCCCAATGTTTTATGATAAAATTATAACTGATGGAACACCTCAAAATCACTCATCTTTAAAAGAAAAGATTTTACTCGTTGATGTATTAGCAACAAAATATTATTTGCCAGAAAAAGTTTTGCAAGAGTATAAATATAAATATCAAGTTGCCGATGCCGAAGAAATAATAAAACTTATGAATGTCAATCCAAAAAAGTATTGCTTTTTGTCTGATATTGTAATTTCAACAAGTTCAATTGAAATATATGATGCAGAAACATGCAGCCTTTTATATGGAATTCCAGGTAAGATGACGGGAGGAAAAATTAATGACAAACAAATTCAAGCACTGAATCTTGCAATAGACAAATAAAAAGAAAGCCTCCCAATCAGGAGGCTTTCTTTTACCCATTCTCCTCTATCGCCCCCCCAATCAATTTTCCTTCAATCAAAAATCCATCGTGTCCGTATGGAGAATCAATTTCTACGAATTTTGAATTCGGAATGTGTTGCGCCATTATTTTTTGTTCGGCTATCGGACAAAGGTGATCGCTTGAGATTCCGATGATGGTAGTTTTTATTTTTATGTTTTTTAAAACGTCTTCTAGCTTTCCCTGCCTGTCCGGCAAGCGGGCCCTATTTCTTGCAATGTTATGTGAGTCCATAGCCTTAGTCAAAATCCAGTAGCTGTATGCATTAAAGCGTTTCACCAATTTTTCTCCTTGGTAGTTTATGTAAGAGCTAGCTTTGAAATTATCCAATTTGTGTTCATCATCCGTTTGTGTTTTTACAAATGCATCGTAATTTCTATACGTAAGCATTCCTATAGCACGAGCAGCTTTCAAGCCATTAGCTCCGGCAGTTTGATTGTGTTCTTTCCAGGTTAAGTCGGTTTCAATGGCCAAACGTTGTGCTGTGTGTATAGCAATTCCCCAAGCAGATTCTTGAGCACCAGTAGCAACCAAAACCATGTTTTCAAAAATTGTTGGTTCCGTCAAAACCCATTCAATTGCTTGATATCCGCCCATAGAACCACCAATGATGGTGTTTATTTTTTCTATCCCTAAATGTTTACGCAAAATGATGTGCGCCTGAACCATATCACGAATGGTGACATGCGGGAAAGAGCTATAAAAAGGTTTTTGAGTTTCAGGGTTGATGCTTAATGGTCCGGATGAACCATAACAAGAACCAATAATATTTGCACAAACAATAAAATGTTTTGTGGGGTCGTATGTTTTTCCTTCACCTACTAATGAATTCCACCAATCGGAAACATCGCTGTTTGCAGTAAGTGCATGACAAAACCAAACCACATTACTTTTATCAGCATTGATTGTTCCATAAGTATGGTAAACAACATCCAGCGTTTGTAATATTTGTCCGTTTTCCAGTTTTAGAGGTTGACGATATGTGAAAAAGTGTTTGTTCATAGACCTCACCCCCGGCCTCATCCGTCCTTCGGACACCTTCTCCATCTGGAGAAGGGTTTAGCGATTAAGTAATCAGCAACAAAGGGTATTTAGCACAAAACTAATCAAAATTTCATCCAATTACTTACCTTTGAAATTCAAATTTATTTTACAATGCGAATAGAATTAAAACGATTGGATGATGCATTTCACTTTGAAGCAATAAGTGAAACAGGAAATATCGCGCAAATGGATGCGGGAGAAAACATTGGTGGACATAATAAAGGTGTGCGACCAATGCAAATGTTGTTGATGGGACTGGGTGGTTGTAGTGCTATTGATATTGTATTGATTTTGAAAAAACAAAGACAAGTGATAGAAGATTTTACTATAAGTATTGATGGTGACCGCGAGCAAGGGAAAGAGCCATCGTTGTGGGAAAATATTCAAGTACATTTTAAGTTTAAAGGACAAATTGATAAAGAGAAAGCAGAAAGAGCAGTACAATTATCAATGGAAAAATATTGTTCCGTTTCTAAAACATTGGAAATCGCGGGAGC
>JAYVZC010000430.1:0-2813 GCA_043783695.1 Bacteroidota bacterium | reverse complement strand
TTACGTTTGAAGGAATTAATTTTTCTTTCCCTTTAAATTGTTCACTTAATAAATCTTCTAACACATTAAATTCAATATCAAGCAATGCAGCAAGTGCTCCAACATAAACAACGTTTTTAAATAATTGTCGCTGACGAGCATCTGTATAAGCTTCGTTACACATTTGCATCAACGGAATACCAATGTAATTTATATCCTCACGAATAAATTCATCATGTAATCTTTTTGAACTGTCGTATAAAAAATATCCACCTTTTCTAACATCTTTAACATCCTTCAACATACTTTGTGGATTCACTGCTACCATCAAATCAATCCCTTCTCTACGACCTAAATACCCTTTTTCACTTACACGCACTTCATACCAAGTTGGTAATCCCTGAATGTTGGATGGAAAAATATTTTTAGGCGTAACAGGAATTCCCATTCTAAAAATTGCTTTCGTAAAAAGGAAATTCGCACTCGCTGATCCCGTTCCATTCACGTTTGCAAATCGTACTACAAAATCGTTTACTTTGCTTTTTGTTCCTGCCATAATATTCCTTCTTTAAATTCTTCGACTCCGCTGGAGTCGTATTGTTATCTGTTAATTTATTTTTCTACCAAGCTTCGACTCCTCTGGAGTCGTTGTGTTACTCGGTTATTGTATTATTTTCTATATAGCTTCGACTCCTCCGGAGTCGTTGTAGTTTTATTTTTTTAATTGTCTACTGTAGAATTTGTCTACTGTCTACTTATGTGAAGAGCAACCTGTATGCGCCTTCGTTACATTATAGAAAAACTTCTGCATATCCCATGCTGATGTCGGACAACGCTCTGCACACAACCCACAATGCAAACACACATTCTCATCTTTTACCATCACACGTTTTGTTGGCAATACAGATGATACATATAAGTCTTGCGTTTTATTTGTTGCTGGAACTTTTAACATAGTTCGTAAATCTGATTCATCTGCATTTTCTGTAAAAGAGATACATGCTGTTGGACAAACATCCATACATGCATCACACTCAATACATTTATCAGTTGTAAAAACAGTTTGAATATCACAATTCAAACAACGTTCTGCTTCTTTAAAACCAGTGATATGATCAAAACCAAGTTCTACTTCTTTCTTACGATTAGTAAGTGTTAATTTTTTATCTGCTTGCGGAACAACATATCGTTCATCATTCACAACTGCACTATCATAAGCCCATTCGTGAATTCCCATTTTTTGAGAAATTAAATTCACAAAAGGCGAAGGACGAACAGTCATACTTTCACCTCTGCACATTAAGTCGATAGAAATTGCCGCTTGATGCCCGTGAGCAACGGCTGTAATTACGTTTTTTGGTCCCCAAGCTGAATCGCCACCAAAGAAAACTTTTGGATTAGTAGAAACAAATGTTACTTCATTCACTGTTGGCATATCCCATTTATCAAACTCAATTCCTAAATCACGCTCAATCCAAGGAAAACTATTTTCTTGTCCCACTGCTATCAATACATCATCTGCTTCAATAAAAATATCTGGTCCACCAACCGGAACTAATCTTCTTTTCCCATCTTTATCATATTCTGCTGTTACTTTTTCGAAAGTCATTCCTTTCAAAACGCCATTCTCAACAACAAATGTTTTTGGAACATGATTATCAATGATTGGAATATCTTCGTGAGCAGCATCTTCTTTTTCCCAAGGTGAAGCTTTCATTTCTGCAAAAGGACTACGAACAACTACTTTCACTTCATCACCACCTAATCTACGTGCAGTTCTACAACAATCCATTGCAGTATTTCCACCACCCAGTACAATTACTTTTTTACCAACTTTAGCTGTGTGCTCAAAAGCAACATTTGCTAACCAGTTAATTCCAATATGAATATGTGCTGCACCTTCTTGTCGTCCAGGAATATCTAAATCACGACCTTTTGGAGCACCTGATCCAACAAAAACTGCATCGTAATCTTTGCTCAAAGTTTCTTTTAAACTTTTTACGTAATGATTAAAATGTGTATGAATTCCTAAATCAAGAATATAATTTACTTCTTCATTCAAAACTGTTTCAGGTAAACGGAAAGAAGGAATTTGACTTCTCATAAATCCACCACCCAATTTTTGTTCATCGTATAAATGAATTTCGTAACCAAGAGGAGCTAAATCGCGAGCTACTGTTAAGGAAGCTGGACCAGCACCAATCAAAGCAATTTTTTTACCATTTGGTTTGAAAGGACCTTGCGGCATCAAGCTTTTCACATCGCCTTTGTTATCTGCAGCAACACGCTTCAAACGACAAATTGCTACTGGCTCTTCATCTTTCCCTTCAAGTCGTCCTCTACGACAAGCTGGCTCACATGGTCTATCGCAAGTACGACCTAAAACTCCTGGGAATACATTCGAATCCCAATTAATCATATAGGCTTCTGTATATTTTTCTTCAGCAATTAAACGGATGTACTCTGGCACAGGTGTGTGCGCAGGACAAGCATGTTGACAATCTACTACTTTATGGAAATATTCCGGGTCGCTAATATTAGTTGGTTCCAATTTGTATATTTTTAAATTAATAAATCCAATTGAGTAATTTCTTGAAATAAATGAGTACAAATACCTCAAAAAAGCCTCTAAAATTGTGAAAAATTAAGAACAAAACCTAAAAAACTAGACTAATTTTAATTATTGGGGTATCGGTGTGTTTTGAAAGGCTGTATTACCTTGATTTATAGTGGTTTCGGATAACCACTTTTTGAAGCTCTCTCTTGATAATTAGGTCGGTTATTATCACTGAAAATGGCTCAGTAGAATTGGAATTTACTGCTTTTTGAATTTG